>NZ_JBPLBA010000264.1:0-9193 GCF_054039375.1 Desulfomarina sp.
CCATAATCCTCATCCACCAGTCCGGACAGGACATACGGCCTGCCACCAGATAAAACAGAGGCATAACGCCGGTAGATCTGCGGGAAAAAAGTCGTCTCAAAGAGAGCCGTTTCATCCTCAAAAGTCAAAAACTCCATCACCTCGCCACTTTTAGTCGATACAAGTTTTCCCGTCAACAACCATGCCGCAATATTTACCTGCTGCCCCCTGTAATTGTCAAGATCACACCCTTTGATAAGGTTTTTTTCCTGGCGGGCAACACACTCCAGAGGATGGATATCACAAAGAAACCCGAGGGCCGCAAATTCCCGCCGCAAACGGGTCTGCTCATTGGGGGCAGGGAGGGAAGGCGGAGACGGCAGGACGACCGGAAAAAGAAAAGAGCGTGGATGGTTTTGCCCTGCGGCCTGATATCCCGCCCACTGCCAGAGCAATTCCGAACGATTTAAATCCCCGGCCAGCCCGTCCAATGCCCCACCGTGCACCAGCACACTGACCTCATTATCGGCAGGGTTAATACGACAGAAAAAATCAGAAATACTGGTAAAACTGCATTTTTTTCTTTCCATGACAATCCGTTCCATACAGCCGGAGGACAATCCGCGAAGCTCCTGTAATCCCACCCGTATCCAGTCATTTTTCCCCACCCAGACAATTTCACTGTGTCGAACATCCGGATGGCAAATTTTAAGGCCAAGCCGTTTCGCCTCTGAAACATAGGCGAAAGTGGAGTAATAACCGCCCCGGTTGGAAATCACCGCGGCCATAAATTCGGCCGGAAAATGACACTTGAGCCAGGCAGCCTGGAAAGAGACCCTGGCATAGGAGGCTGAATGAGGCTTGCAGAACGAATATCCGTCAAAACTCATCATCATCCGCCACATCTCTTCCCTGTCCTCCTGAGCGACATTATTTTCCGCGCAACCCTTAAAAAAACGATCCCGGTAATGCTTCAGCCGCCGCTCCCTGTCCTTCTTTGACATGATCTTACGCAGTCCGTCAGCCTCACCATGGCTGAAACCGGCCATGGCCACCGCCACCCTGGAAACATCCTCCTGGTAAACCATCAGCCCATAGGTTTCATCAAGAACATCTCCAAGCCGATCGCAGAGCGGCTGCCAGTCGCCGCCATGGAGACGCCGCACATATTCCCGCACAAATTCATTGGCCGCCGGACGAATAATGGAGGACTGGATCACCAGTTGTTCAAAATCCCCCCTACCCGCCTTTTTCTGGAGCAGACGCATGGCTGGACTTTCAATATAAAAACAGCCCATGGTTTCCCCCCGACCAATCGCCTGCCTGGTGACCTCATCATCCTCAGGCTGCCAATATTCTTCCTGCAGTATCTGACCATTTTCATTGATCGCTTTCACACAATCGCGAATCACACCGAGACTTCTGTTTCCCAGAATATCTATTTTAACCAGCCCCGCCTTTTCAGTGCCGTCCTTCTCCCACTGAATAACAGGCACTCCTTTGGCGGCATACTCCACTGGAACATAACTGTTGATCGGCCCCGGAGTTATCACTACACCTCCCGGGTGAACCGACAGACAGCGGGGCAGGCCCACCAGTTCTTCTGCCAGCTCTAAAATCTCCGGCCATGGGGAAAGAAACTCCTTTCCCCGGAAAGAGGCAAGTGCACGCAAACGCGTTTCCAGCCCCTCTCCTTCATTTCTGCTGACCCAGGGCAGACGTCCGGTAACTTCAGAAATTTCATGATCAGGAAGTCCGAAGGCTCTGGCTGTCTCCCTGATTGCCATTCTCGGTTTAAAAAAAACATGATTACACACCATGGCCGCATGTTCCCGGAACTTCTGCAGGATTTCATCCAGAACCTCATCCCGCTCGTCCCAGGCAAAATCGATATCAATATCAGGAGGATCACTCCTTTCGGGATTGAGAAACCGCTCGAAATAGAGGTTATATTTCAAAGGACAGACATTGGTGATCTCCAGGCAATAGGCGACCAGGGAAGCCGCCCCGGATCCACGACCGCAGATCCTGCGTTTTTTTCGCCGGCCATCCTTCCCTTCAGGATGAACAATATCCCGTACAACAAGAAAATAGGAGGAAAATCCCATCTGTTCAATAATCCGCAGCTCATGTTCCAGCCTCTCTATAACCGGTTCTCCGAGATCGTCTCCATACCTGCGCCTGGCTCCCCGATATGCCTCACGCCTGAGAGCTTCGACGGGAGAATTATCCCGGTCATTACACCAGGGAGGCATGACGACACCGAAATCCGGACCGGTAAACCGGCAGCGTGCAGCCAGTTCTGCCGTTGCCCTGATCACTTCGGGCCAGATGGCGAATTTCCCGCTGAACTCCGGGGAAGAGACAATCCCCTTCTGCTCCATCCCTCTCAGGCCGTCCCGTGCGTCACCGATAGTGACCCCCTTACGCACGGCCCGCAACAGGCAGGCAAGCCGGAAATCATCTCTGCCGACAGCATCACAGTCAGCCGTTACCACAGCGGGAACACCAAGTTCTCCCGCCAGTTGCCGTAAGATCCGCCCCTGCGCGCTGACGGCCCCCCCCAGATCAGCGGCAACCTCCACCCCCCCGGAACAAAACTCCTTCAACAGGCCAGGCTCCCGACAGAGAACAATCAGCCCCTCAGCCCGAACCGGCAACCCGCGGGTAAGACTGAAATGCTTTTTACAGTGACGATCCGTCAAAAGAGCACAGAGGGAACGATAACCACGGCCATTTTTAACCAGACAGATAACTGAATCCGGAGAACCAGGTTCCGTTATCTGCGCGCCGATTATCGGGCAAAGCCCCTCATCCCGGCATCCTCTCAGGAAATCCCATAAACCATACAGGTTGTCACGGTCGGCCAGACCGATCCCCGTATAGCCGAGTTTTTTCACCAGGCGACAGAGACGGCCAGGAGAAGCAGTTCCCCGCAGAAGAGAATAGCTGGAACGGACACCCAGAAGAAACATTGCTGTCATCCACCGCCACAGGAGCTCTTCATCCCGCCCCTGCGCACCGCCTCTTCCCCGAAACGGGTACGGATCGTATCCATGGCTGCAAGCAGTTCCCGCCTGCGGCAATATTCACCTCCGGGAAAAAGCGGCAGCTGGGGAGACTGTTTCCGCAGCCGATCGCAGATCAGCAGACAACTCCTTATCCGGGTTCGTCTGCGCCAGGCCCGTTGCAGGGCTATAATCGCCTGGCTGTGCAGAACAAAATCACTATTGCTCCCCCGGCGCAGGCAGGCCCGGCGCAGCAACTGGCGGCCATCGGAGTATCGCAGTCGAACAGCTACACGACCCGCCACCTGCCGTCCTGCCCGGAGCCTGTATCCGGCCCGGTCAACCAGATGACTGATCGCCCTTTCCACGTCGTGCCGGTTATTGGTATCATTTGCAAAAACGTGCTCATAACTGACGGCATCCCGGGTAACCTTCATACCGATCACAGTGGTGTCAATCCCTCTACTGATATGGTAAAGATGATCAGAACGATCAGCAAAAACCACCATAAGCTGCTCCCTGGTCAGGCCGGCCAGACAACCGACAGTCAGGAGCTGCAGTTCCTTTATTTTCCGCAACTCCACCCCGGTCAAACCCGGCAGAAGATCCACCGGCAGAGGTGCCAGAAAATCGGCTTCCTCACCGGGAGCAACAATATATTCCCCCACCGGTTTCACCAGCCGGGAAGCCACCTTCGCCACCAGTCTGCTGGACCCCAGGGACCATATGGGATTTATGCCGAGACGATCACGGGCGTAGTGACGAAGGCGCAGACCCACATCCGGAGGTGGCCCATGGAGACGGTGGGTTCCCGTCACATCGACAAAAAAATGACCATCGATGCCGCCACTCTCAACCAGGGGTGAATAGCTGCGAACTTCTTTTAAAAAAGCAGTCATTGCCTTTCTGTAAAGCCGGGGACGTGGAGGCAGCAGCAGTGCCCGTCTGCATCTTTTCATGGCATGCCGCAACCCCATACCCTTGCGCACACCGTCCCCATATGCCTCCTCGCTCATGTCGTAAACAACCGTCCGCGCCCCCTGCAGGGGAGCTATTATAAGAGGCCGGCCACGCAGAGTACAATCCACCACCCGCTCAACAGATACCGCAAAATCAGCCACGTTCAGATGAAGAACTGACCTCTCGGGTAAGACGAATGCTGCTCCCATGACGCCTTCACCCGTCTCCCGCGAGAATGCGTGCCAGCTTCCGCGCGTTGCGCGGCGCATGGGCTCCCACATGATTATTGAAAAAGAGCAGGCCCCGCGCCGCCTTTTTCATCATCGGTCTGATATGATCATCCGCATAGCGACACAGCTCTTCGGTTGAATAATCATAATGAAATTTTTTCTGCATGTTGCCAGAACGCCACCCCGCCCTGTTCCGTCCATGGAAACGGATATAAAAAAGATCCGGATTGGTGACCACATCAAGGGGCGGAAAGAGGTCGGGCAGCCGGGGGCAGTCAACAGTGACCAGGCTGACCCGACGCCTTTCCAGCTCGCTAAAGACACTGTCCCGGGCCCAGGAGGGGTGACGAAACTCCACCGCCACCGGCAGTGAAGAGAGGCCATCCAGCAGAGCCGCCAGATAAGTGCGATGGGCAACTGTCCTGTCAAAATCCGGCGGGAGCTGTATCAGAACGGCAAGCAGCCTTTTTCCCAGAGGTGCGATTCCCCGGATATAATCCTTCAACTCCCGCTGCCAGTCCTCTACACGTTCATGGGTCATGGTTCGGGTCAGTTTGGCGGCAAAACGCACATGACCGGGCGCTTTTTCCATCATGCGTGCAATGGCCTCTTCCCGGGCCATCTGATACCAGGTATAGTTCAGTTCAACCACGGAAAAGAAACGACCGTACCGGACCAGCATTTCACTGCTCCTTGTGGAGGCCGGATAAAAACCGCTGTCCACCCACTCCCTGTAGGAATAACCACAGGTGCCGACATCCACCTCGCCCTCCCTGTCCGGAAATTCCATAGAGGAAGGTCTTTCCGCGGTGATCGGAGCTTCATTCATTTCCCGCGGTTGATCCATAGTGCCCGGCCATGCCGGTTTATCCAGTCTCACCGTCAAACCTGTTGTTCTTTCCCCGGATAACCCCCGTCACCTTACCCTGCACCAGGACTTCACTGAACGGGTAGCACATGACCGGATATTCACTGTTTTCCGGTCGCAACTCTATGTGGTCGGCATAGAGAAAAAAACGTTTAACGGTAGCCTCCTCACCTTTAACCAGCACCGCGACAATCTCGCCGTTTTCCGCATATTGCCTCGGTTCGCACACAACAAGATCCCCATCGAAAATGCCCGCGTCCCGCATGGATTCTCCCTTGATCCGCAGGCAGAAAAGATTTTCTCCCCGAAAGATGGCCGGATCCACCACCACCGTCCCTTCCCATTCCTGCTGGGCATACATGGGCAGTCCGGCGGAAATCCGGCCGATAACCGGTAACTCGCGCCCCAATCCCTTTGTGCTTCCATGGGAACCGGGAAACAGACGAACGGTTCGGCCATAACGCCCTTCCCGCTCAACCACTCCCTTTCTCTCCAGCTGCAACATCAACTGGGCGACTGCTGTATGACTCACACCGAGATCCCGGGCGGCCTCCCGCAGGCTCGGAACACGTCCATCTTCTGCCATTCGATCTGTCAGATAAGAAAAAAAGTGCTGCTGCTTTTCCGTCAGTTCCATACTACCCCCTGCATGTACATATACATTCACATTTATCCTGATTGTACATGCACATTACAATTTGTCAATATACATTTTCTATCAGAACACCATAAATCTGCAATTCTAAATATGGTGTAATTGCTCACAGTAATAAAATCATGCAGTTACTACCACTGTGAGGAGTTGCAATATGGTTATTCGTAAAAATCGAAGGAGAGTCTTGTGAAAATCACCTGTGTTCTGCTTCTATTACCCGCCAAGAAGACAAAGGGAAAGGTTCTGCCACTTCCCGGACCGGACCCAACTCAGTTTTTCGGCAAAAAGAAGGTCACTGCGAAAATGTCTCTTCTTTTTCTCCCGGACAAGAAATTTACTGTACTGACCGGGACCACCGTTATACATGGCATATACTGTCCGAACTATTAAATCTTTATCCGGGACCGATTTCTTCCGCCCGGCAAGCACATATTTACGCAGGTAAAGATCAGCAATCTCACAACCGGCAAGGGCATTATAACGAATATCCCAACGCAGTCTGCCACGATCGTACAGCCCGCGCCACACCCGTTCATTGACCTGCATAATACCCACCGAAGACCTGTTATAGGAGAGAAGATAGGTCAGTTTTCTGTTTTTCACCACAAACTGTCTCAGGCAGCTTTCCTGCCAGGCCATGGCATTTATCATCTCCCTGAATGCGCCATGCAGGGATGCTGGAATCTGCTCCCGGCCAAGAAGCCGGCCAATGGCTCCATCCAGAACCTTTCTCACCCGCAGGACATAGCTTTCTATATTCTTTTTCGGCACTTTCCACTTGAGAATTTCTTTCAACCCGGGCAGAGGTTCTGCACAGACAGGTGTAACAAACACATTTCTGAAAAGGGAGAGTGGTTCTTTTTTCACATCGTCCAGATCAATTCCCGGCTCCTCCGGCAAAGGTTGACTCCTTTCCTGCAACCGCGGTAGTTCCAGAAGATTTCTCAACCTCGAATCCACATCGGGAACATAGCGCAATTTCCCCACTTTACCATCGAGCATCCTTGCCAGTCGAAGCAGGCCCTGGCGACTGATCTCAATTCCGATGGTCGGCCCCATCTTATCAAAAACCTCCAGGGCATCAGCGGCGGTAAAAAATGCCAGGTAACCCAGACCATTTTCTCCATCCCCGGAATAAAGCTGCTTTCTGAAAATCGGTGCAAGCCTCTTCCAGGCATCCAGGAACTGGATTCTGACAAAATCCCTGCCGACACGCCGACCGGCAAGAGCGGCACTGAACTCATACCGGGCGGAAAGCAGGACATCCACCAGAATCTGCTGGTCACTGTCGGAAGTACTGTATCCACCAATTGCCGTAACCAGCTGCACCAGGAAAACATCCCAGGTTTCCCATAATCCGACGAGATCTCTGGTCTCAGCCGGAGTCAGGGGACGATCTTCCCCGGCCGGTTCATAGACGCTTTCCACCTCGGAAACTAGTTCTGCAAGTAACCCTCCATCCCGCACCATCACCCTCCCCCCTCGAAGACTGTCGAGCATCCTGTCCGTTACCTGCGTCGACAGGTGGGGAAAAAGGGGACGAAGAAAATTCTTCAGATGAGTCACAGGAGGAGCAAGATTTATTCCGACCCTGTTC
This sequence comes from Desulfomarina sp., assembly GCF_054039375.1. Lineage (NCBI taxonomy): Bacteria > Pseudomonadati > Thermodesulfobacteriota > Desulfobulbia > Desulfobulbales > Desulfobulbaceae > Desulfomarina > Desulfomarina sp. The sequence goes on from NZ_JBPLBA010000264.1 coordinate 7,298, forward strand.
AGGCGGGGATAAACGGAGGACTGAATAAACTTCCAGGCTAATCCCGCAAGAGTAGCGGGCTTATGCTCCAGAGAATACAACTTTGAATCAACGGTTCTAAATGAGAGGCTGAAATTTTCCCCATCAAAAACAGGCTGTTGCAAAAACACAATATATCCATCCCATTTCAGAGGTAGAAAACACTTCCCGCCCACGGGCGAACCAAAGTCTACAGCCAGCCGCATCTCAAGCCGAAGATTTTCCCCCTCAGCAGAATAAACGGGGTCAGTAATTTTTACCCGCGTACAACTGTTTTCTTCTACCGTGAATGAATTATCCTTTCCTGTAAAGACATTTTTCACCAGCAATGAGGACAACAGTTTATAATCAAGAGTCAGGGGAAGAATCACCTGCCTGGCCAATGAACAGGAGGGTATGATAAGCAGACAGAAACAAAGAAAAACAGGAAAACCGGATTTGAAAATTTGAGATTTGACCATTTTTCCAAGAGACCTGCCTCCTGAATCCGGAAGATCTTGATGACGATGCAGGCTGATATTTTTTGAATACATTGATTACTGTGAACTATTTCAACGGGATCGGGCATCGGGACACATCGTCAACAAATACCCTGAAGGAAGGCGAGCAATTTTTCACACAGACTTGATTGTGAATTTTAATTACCTGCAAAACTCAGCCTGCAACTTGTGAACCTGGGGATGTGCCTGGTTTCATGGGTAATCAGGAGAAAAATATCACAAAACCATCACGGATCCAGAATACCGGTATCCGGCATGGCAAGGAATCGGCTGTACCCGGACAGGAAACGATCAACATTTATTTTTTTCAGCAAACCGTCCAGCTTCTCCTGCAGAAATATTCCCTTTTTACTCTTTCTTACAGCAAGACCTGCCGGAGCCGGATTTTCAGGGAATTTCATATAGTATAAATTTTTTATTCCAAGTTTATGTAATGTTGATATGGTTGCAGACCGTTCAAACCAGAAAGCATCTATCCTTCCCCGAACCAGCATCTGCAAAAGACTTTCAAGACTGCCCGGATAAAAATTGCGCTTTGGAATATGCAGTAGTTTTGCCGCGAATTCTTCGTTCCCCCGCGGAATTCCTATTTTCAATGCCTGAATATTGTGCAAAATTCTTTTATCAACAACATATATGTCAGTTTTCACATCAATCTTAAAATCCAGCTCCCGTGCATAACTGTAAAATTCCTGCGTTTCTGAATGATAGGGGATATGACCTATGAGATCCACTCTTCCCTGCCTGAGCATTCGTTTTGCCCGGTTATAGGGCATAATAACAATATGAAATTTCAGGTCAGAGATTTTTTCTATTTCTTTCAGCAAGTCAACTGTATAACCGGTATTCTCATCAACTATAAGGGGTGGTAACGGTTCCAGACCAACACGAATAATTCCGGCAGTGGCGGAAGAAACCGGAATGATCATCCACCCATTGAAAAAAAATAGAAGAAGAAACCAGGTAAACAGTACACTATGTTTTTTTCGTCCCTTTAACATGTATTCAATTATAGCAGAAAAAACCTCCTTTTTTAAGGGTAACTGCTTACACAATGTCGTTAACTTAAGGACAAGATTGTTAAAGAAAGTCCCGTTCTGACCTTGGCCGAGGGTATCTGCAGCCAGGACGGCTGCAGTCAAGCCCCCAGGGACGGGTTTAGGGCGTCCCTCGGATGAGGTCGGAATGGGACTCATCGCTTAATTTAATCTGATTACGTATGAAACTCAGCCTGTTATTTGTGAGTCTGGGGATTGGGCTTGTTTTATCAGGCGTATTTCAAAAATCACATTAGACTGATTATAAAATGACCTGGACTGACACTTTTTCATTTGAATTCCTTATCAATTGAGATTTCCAGTGATTTTTGACCGTAGGC
>NZ_JBPLBA010000265.1:0-16156 GCF_054039375.1 Desulfomarina sp.
CTACCCCACCGGCACTATCCAGCCAAAAGGATCTTCTGCCCTGCCATACTGAATAGCCGTCAGCTCCTTGAAAAATCTGCCCGCAAGAGGGCCTACGCTGCCATCGCCGACCGTAATTTCCCTGCCGTCAAATTTAATATTGCCGACTGGTGAAATCACTGCGGCGGTTCCTGAACCGAAAACCTCTTTCAGGCTGCCATCCGCGTGGGTGCTGTAAACTTCGTCAATGCTGATCTTTCTCTCGACAACCTTTATCCCCCATGATTTTGCCAACCGGATAACTGAATCCCTGGTCACACCGGAAAGGATACTTCTATTCAGTTCCGGGGTAATCAGCTCATCACCGATCACAAAAAAGATATTCATGGAACCCACTTCTTCCACGTATTTCAATTCAACACCATCCAGCCAGAGGACCTGGGTATACCCATCCTGCTGGGCCAGATTAGTTGCGTAGAGACTTGCAGCGTAATTTCCAGCTGTTTTGGCCTCACCGACCCCGCCCCGTACTGCGCGCACATATTTCGTCGTGACCCATATCTTTACCGGGTCAAATCCTTCCGGATAATAAGCTCCAACCGGGGAAAGAATAATAAAAAACCGATATGTGTTGGAGGAACGCAGACCGATATAGGGATCCATGGCAATAATCGTTGGCCTGATATACAGTGATGTTCCAGCTGTTGCGGGAACCCAGTCCTTTTCAATCTCCAGCAGTTTCAGCAGAGCTTCAAGAATAAAATCCTCATCAATGGGAGGCATACAGAGCATATGTCCGGATCTGTTCAATCTCTTTATATTATCCCCTGGCCTGAAAAGCTGAATTGCGCCGGTATCGGTCTTATAGGCCTTGAGTCCCTCGAAAATCGCCTGGCCATAATGGAGGACCATGGAAGAAGGATCCATTTCCAGAGGGCCGTATGGCTCGATTCGGGGATTATGCCAGCCCTTTTCCGGATTGTAATCCATATTGAACATATGATCGGTGAAATGTGTACCAAAACCCAGAGAAGAATCGTCCGGATGCGCCTTGAACTGATCAGCTTTTTTTATTGTAATTTCCACGTGTTCCTCAACAGTAATTGATTATTGACCTGAATTCGTGACGGCTTTGTGATATTTTTCCTGATACCAGGAAACAGCTCCCGGGAGCTACAGATTTTTAAAAGGCTCTTCTTCGCTGCAGCCCCATGCGGACAAAAGAGACCCGTAAAAAGCCGGGATGTCTGCGGGCAGTTATAACTCCGCTCCAGACTTAATAATGTTGCCCTGAACTTTGTATGTAATCAGGTAAAAATAAAAGGTCATCTCAAAAAAACACAGCATTCTATTTATTAATTTATTACTATGGTTCCCAGTATAATATTTATTTATATATTGAATCAACATATAAACTTTTTATTCTGACTGACAGATAAAAAATACTCGCTAATCACCTGTATTTGCGTTACAAATATTTTTTTCCGAACTGTTATCGGTGTCTGTAATACCCTGAAGGATACCTTGAAAATTAGATTTTTCGTCCAAAGCAATGTCCAGGGAAATTAAAAAACTCTACATATCAGGCGTATGTGAGCCTTTTTCTTTTTCCTGCAACGTTGAGATCGCGCGAAAAAACAGTTTTTCAAGATGACCTGAGGTCCGGCAGTAACGGCTCTGCAGAGAACCGGTATTCACCGGGAAAAACATCTGGTATCCCTGTAGCTACACTGTCTTTTTTTTAACAGCGTAGCTATTTTCATGTAAACCTGTATCGTAACTGCTCACAGGAACTATTTTTTGCCCTGCGGGATTGGCAATTGCAGGATTTAAGTAAAAAGAAAACATACAAATATCGGAGAACAATGAGAAAAGATATAATTGAAATACGCTGGCATGGCCGGGGAGGCCAGGGAGCAATAACAGCCGCCAAGATCGTTGCAAACGCAGCATTCGCATCCGGATACAAAGGTGCAGTCATGACCCCCACTTTCGGAACGGAAAGACGGGGCGCAGCCGTTTTCACCTCTTTGAAAATTTCCAGGGAAAAAATTTATGACCTCTCACCCATTTCTACTCCGGATATGATTATAGTACTGGATCATACCCTGCTGGACGAGGTCGACGTGGCCGCCGGCCTGAAGGAAAAAGGTCTTGTTGTTCTTAATGGCGGAAAACCTGTTGAGGAGTATGACTTCAATGGAAGAAAGGTAGCCGTCTGTGATGTTACACATCACGCCGTAACCGCAGGACTCCCCCCCGGAATTGTTAATTCGGGGATAATAGGCGCCTTCTGCAGGGCAACCGGACTGATTGAGCTGGATGTTCTCCTGGAAGCAATAAAAAAAGAATTCAGCGGGAAGCGTCCTGAACTGAACGCGAAAGCGGCTCAGATCGCCTACGACAATACCGCGATTGGAGGAATATAATGACGACTGACAGAAATTTTTGTGAAATGATATCCAGAGGCGCCCCCGGCCCTGGTGATGGTGGTAAAACAGGCTCCTGGCGGGTTCTCCGTCCTGTAATAAACCTCGAGGCCTGCATTCCGGTCAAGACAAACAAGATGGCCTGTTTCAACTGCTGGCTCTATTGTCCTGACTGCTCGGTTTCCAAAACAATACCGCCGGTAATTGATTTTGAATATTGCAAAGGCTGCGGTATCTGTGCAGAAGAATGTCCGGCCGGTGCCATCACCATGGTTGATGAAGCAACGCCAATCGAGGAGGAGAAATAAGAAATGCATATCATAGATTCAGGAAATGTCGCCGCCGCAACAGGAGTAAAACTTTCGCGAGCCCAGGTTATTGCGGCATATCCAATAACACCCCAGACTCCACTGACGGAAAAGCTCTCCGAATTCGTTGAATCCGAAGAACTCGACGCCCAGTATATCCCGGTGGAAAGTGAACACAGCGCCATGGGAGTCTGCATAGCGGCCTCAACAGCCGGCACCAGAGCTTTCACTGCCACCAGCGCCAACGGCCTTCTTTACATGAACGAACAGCTTCACTGGGCGGTGGGGGCACGGCTTCCCATCGTCATGTGCGTTGCCAACAGGGGTATCGGTGCACCATGGACGGTCTGGAACGACCAGCAGGACACCATCGCCCAGAGAGATGTGGGCTGGATCCAGATCTACGCAAACGATCACCAGCAGATCATTGACTCCGTCATCAAAGCTTTCCGCCTGGCCCAGACTGTATCCATCCCGGTAATGGTCTGTTACGACGGCTATCTGCTCTCCCACACCTATATGCCTTTTGAACCTCCGGAGCAGGAAAAAGTGGACAGTTTTCTGCCTCCTTTTGCCACAAAAAATTTTCTTGATCCAGAGAATCCAGGCAATTTCAACCCTGTCACCCTGCCCGACATCAGGCCGGGCGTGGACGGCAGAATCATGCCTGGATATATCGAAATCCGCCATAATCTTCAAATGGACCTGCGGGCGGCTCTGGATGTATACGAGGAGATTGATACTGACTATAAAAAGGAATTCGGTCGTGGCGGTCATCCCTTTGTGGAGGAATACAGGTGTGATGACGCGGACTTTGTTGCGGTCTGCATAGGCTCTCTCTCCTACCACCTTCGTGACGTCATTGATTCCATGCGGGAAAAAAATGTGAGGATCGGTGTCATGGGTGTCCAGATGTACAGACCGTTCCCGGATGAAGCAATCACCTGTGCCCTGTCCGGCAAGAAACATGTCATCGTCTTTGAAAAGGCCTTGAGCTACGGCAACCAGGGTGCACTGTATGCCGATATCAAGTCCGCACTCTACAGCTGTGAAGAAAGGCCCACCATCCAGAACTATATTCTAGGTCTTGGCGGCCGGGAGATAAAGACCGGGCAACTCCTTGAGGTACTGACCGAAGCCTGCAGCTCTCCCGGCGCGGCGGAAGATGCTCCCCGCTGGATCGGCCTGAAACTGTAAGGGAAAAAACATGGAACAATTGTAATTGGTCACAGGTGAGCAACTCTGTGATTTTATAACCTCTGAACCTAAAAATGCCGACATACCACCGGGACATGCCCCATGAAAGTGGTTAGAGAATAATTATGGAAAATAAAACAACAACAGTAAATCTGACTGAAGAAGAATTTGTCCATCCGGGCAACCGCGCCTGCTCCGGCTGTGGTCTGTCAATTGTCTATCGGATCGGCCTCAAAGCACTGGGTAAAAATACGATTCTGGTTGTACCGCCAAGCTGCCTGACCGTACTCCAGGGCCTGTACCCTGTTGCCTCGGCAAAACTGCCGGTAGTCAATGTAACCTTTGCCTCAACGGGTGCGGCGGCAACCGGTGTCCGTGGTGCCATGAAGGCGTTGAATAAAAAGGATGTCAATGTCGTTGCCTGGGCGGGTGACGGAGGGACCGGTGATATCGGTATCCAGGCCCTGTCCGGCGCCTGCGAGCGGGGCGAGGATATCATCTATATCTGCTATGATAACGAGGCCTACATGAACACCGGGGTGCAGCGTTCGGGAACCACCCCCCAGGGCGTCCTGACTACAACCACCCCCATCAAGGGAAAACTCCAGCAGAAAAAGGATGTCCCGTCGATTATCGCCGCCCATGGCATCGGCTATGTGGCAACGGCTTCCGCGGCCTTTCCGCTGGATTTCTACGACAAGGTAAAAAAGGCGACAACCCTCCCGGGTCCCAAATACATTCATGTTCATACCCCATGTCCTCCAGGCTGGAGTTTTGATTCAAGGTACACTATCAAGATTGGCAAGCTGGCCGTACAGACCGGCCTTTTTGACCTTTATGAGATCGAAAACGGGCAGTTCCGCCTGACCGGCGCCTCAGAAAAACTGATCGGTAAAAAAAGAAAGCCGGTCACTGACTATTTCGCCACCCAGGGTCGCTTCAAGTCTCTGGATAAAGAACTGGTCGCCGGTGTTCAGGAGCAAATCGATGCCAAGTGGGCCGGTTACTGATCTGAACGTAACTTCCCGCAGGAGCAGCAACACCGGGATTTTTTACCCTCTGAATAATTACAACATCGGTTGCGGCAAAGATTATGGATTTAATGATCAAAGATAAAGTAGCACTGGTTTTCGGTGCCTCTAAAGGGCTCGGCAAAGCCATAGCGGCAGCTCTTGCTCAGGAGGGGGCAACGGTAGTTATCGCCTCAAGGAACAGAAAACAACTGGAAAAAGCACGTGAAGAGACCGGAGCTGCCGGTCTCTTCACGGTTGACCTGCAACTTGAAGGGGACGGGGCAGGAGTTGTCGAAGAAACGCTGCGCCGGTACGGCTCTGTTGATATCGTCGTCACCAACAGCGGTGGCCCGCCAAATGGTCTCTTTGATGATATTGACAACACTGTCTGGAAAAACCAGTATCAGAATCTTTTTCTTTCCCCCATTGAAATAATCCGTGCCGTCCTGCCCCATATGAAACAGAAACAATGGGGCAGGATTCTGCTGGTCACCTCTGTGACCGCAAAGGAACCGATACCGGGACTGACCGTCTCAAACGGTCTGCGAGCCGGATTAATGGGACTGATTAAGAGCCTCAATAACGAAATCGCAGCAGAAAATATCACTGTCAACGGACTTCTCCCCGGATACACCAGGACTGAAAGATTGATCGATCTCAAAATTGATGAAGAAAAAATAAGCAAAGAAATACCAGCAGGCAGGCTCGGCAGGCCGGAGGAATTCGGTCACCTTGCCTGTTTTCTCGCTTCAGAAAAAGCCGGCTATATTTCCGGCCAGATGATTGCCTGTGATGGAGGATATCTTAAAGGTTATTGAATATCAACACTGCCGGTGCTGGCCCGGTTGCCGATACCGGTGGCAATAGCCTTCACATGGGACCCTTTTGAAGTATTTGTTACAATACCGGAAACAGCCCCGTGACTGACAGACATTGAAGCAACACTTGCTCTGTTATTTTTTCCGACAGCCGAACTGCTGAAATCTTCTCCAGCTGCACGGTTGCTGACCTTTCCCTCGATCCGGGTACTGCCTGTTCGAACGGTGCCGGTTTCAGCCAGATTATTTTCTCCTCTGGCTGTGCTTTTAAAATTCTCCCCGGAAACCTTGTTGCTCACAATCCCCGTCACTTTACTCTGGCTGCTGATAATACTGCCGGAGTAGGCCCGGTTGTGTTTTCCCTTTGCACTGCTGACAAAATTACTGCCTGAAACCGTGTTGATGATTTTTCCGTCAACTGTCGTTTTATTCATCTGGATTGTACCCGCAGCAGCAGTGTTGTTCTTTCCTGAAGCCATGCTCCTGAAGCCATTACCATCAACTTTATTTGTCACTGAACCCGCAATTTTAGAATGATCCATGACAATGGAGCCGACAACAGCGCTGCTTCCCTTTCCCTTGGCGGTTGCCTTGAAATTTGAACCGGTGACACTGTTCCTCACCTTCCCCGTCACCTTGGAATCACCGGGTTGTATCCGTCCGATAAGAGCAGTATTGGTATCACCGGAAGTATCAATAGTCCTTCTCGATATTTTTACCGTGTTTTTTATATCCGGAACTTTCTCTTTTTCTTCAGCCATGGAAAAGGTTGAATAAACAAAACCAAGCAAAAGAGCGATCGCCACAGAAACAACTGGTTGTTTTTTCATCGTTTTTCTCCATAAAGAATTCCTTTCTACCACTCTTCCACAATGATTTCCGACACGCCGATTTTTCCACGACCATCACGAACAAAGAATTTGATCCACCAGATACCGGAACGATCCAGATCCAGAGTCACCGTCGCTCCTGGTTTCACACCTCCCACCGGCACAAGAGATCCATCACTCAGGATCAGAACACTGTCATAAATACGACCATTATTCAGACCGTCACCGGCAACCAGAGAAACTGTCCCGATATCCACCGGCTGCGTCCACTCCAGCGCCACCCAGCTGTCCCGGCCACCTGCTGACACCCACTGGGTGTCCAGACGCCTGTCCTTCACCAGGCCCGCCTTGAACCGTTTTCCCGCTTTTCCTGAAACGCGGACAACAGCCTTCTGGGCCAGATTCGGTTCAATTTTTTCCTGTTCACGCTTTCTTCCGAAGACCTCGATCTCAGCGAGTCCAGCCTTATGACGAGCACTGCGAATAAAAAGTTTCAACCAGGTTATTTTTTCATGGTGACCTCTTATCATTTTCACCTGGTTGGAACCGAGACCTCCTTCAATCCAGAAGACAGCACCATCGCTGAAAACAAGAAACAGATCTTTCAGTCGGCTCCCGGGATCCCCTGATCTCCCGGTCAACCTGATCCGCTCAATATCAACCCCTTTCTTCCAGGAAAGCTGCAGCCACTGGTTCTTTCCATTGCCGGCAACCCATTCACTTGCAGGATTTCGATCTACAGCTTTTTGTCCCGAATGCTTTTTATTAACGGACCCGGAAACCAGGACAAGCGCTTTCCGGGCCAGATTGGCTGGCACAAGTTTCTGCTCTTCCCTGACTTTTTCCCCGGCCAGTGCCCCCATAACCCGTATCTCACTTAAACCGACATTGTTCTGCCCTTCACGGATATAATACTTCAGCCAGGTAATGCCCTTTTTGTTCACGGTTATTTCCCTGAACTGGGCAGGGTTTAAAGCACCGAAATCGAGGATTGTGCCGTCACTGAAGACAATGTCACTGCTCCAGATATGAACACTCATATCCTGTCTTCTTCCCTGCAGACCGACAGTTTTTATATTAACCGGTTCATTCCATCTCAACAGCAGCCATTTACCACGGCTGCCGCGGGCGACCCATTCCGTATTTTCCAGGCCGTCAATAGCATTGGTTCCACGGAAGCGTCTGCCCATCTGATCGGAAACGGTCACCTCGGCTATGGCCGCCAGGTATGTCTCCCTGCGGTTACCCACACCATTTCCATCCCCGACGGTGCCCCCATGCCCCGGTTTCTTTTTATAGGAACCATTCAAGATCTGAAAAATCGCTTCTTTCTGACGGCGACGCTGCTCCCTGCCCGCATGGGGATTGAGTATGTCAACAATCTGATCAATGGTGCCGTCCAGAGCTGCCCCGTTTCCCCTTCTTTGATTCCCCTGAGAACCTCCATCCAGATAGACCCGCAGCAACTCGTCCACCAGGGGATTGCCGGAAATGCTCCGTTTGCCGACCAACAGCCTGTGAAGTGCGTTCTTTTTTTCGTTCAGCCGGGTTGTATCGTCTCCAGGGGGAGAGATAACCTCAATAATCGTGTCAATTTTTCTCTCAATATTCTGCCGGGCTTCCACCGATTTACCGACAACAGGAAAAAGCAACACAGCCAACAGAACAACACACCCATAACAATACGATTTCATAATTATGATCCTGAATTTCCGTCCCCGGGAAGCCCCCTGAAGGTCATGCGCATACCAAGCCATGGCTGCAGATAGAATATTTCCCCCTTACTCCTTTGTACCTCCCAAAGGGTAAATGGTTCAATTTTCATTATTTTATTATAGCCATCTCCTGACGGAGAAATACAGAAAAACATCAGTCCGTCCCGACTGCATGGATAATCCAGGGGAATCATCAAAAAAGTCCTGGCAAGAGAAGTTGAGAGATAACCGGGAAGGGATGATCCCTTCAAACCGGTCATGGCTCTTTTTATTGTATACCTCCCCTGAAAGTCGACCTCACCTTCGATCAGCTTTATGCCGGTGGCGTCCAGCATTGCCCAGGACAACGACAACCCATTGAACCGCAGGGCAAGAAGCCCGGTAAATCTGACATCCCCCCACTGTTCAATGCGGATGGAGTATAATCTGTTTTCAGGTTTTGCTGTAATCTTAAGAGACTGGTTATATTTCTGCAACGGGACTGAACAGGCCGACAGCAGAAAACACAAGCATATTATACAAAACATTACGGATTTATTCACTCCGCACCTCCTTGCAAAATCACTGCTCACCATATTGAAGCAGGGTCGGACTGACAAAAAGAGCCACCGGCCAGGCCGTGCCAATACCGACCAGCACGGTAATCCCCAGGGCGTGGAGCGCAGGATGGGCCGCAAAGGCAAGAACACCAAAACCGATGAGTGAACTGGCAGCGCAGATGGAAACAGCTTTTAATGTTGTTCCATACTGTTTTTCCCTGTGGGCACAGACAACAAAGATGCCGTAATCCACTGACAGGCCGATCACCATGATCCCCATGATAAGATGCATCATATTCAACTCAACCCCGGTAAGAAAACAGAATATGGACATGGCTGAAAGTGCGGACAGTACAGGAGCCAGCACTGCCAGCATACCATCAAACCGTCTGAACTGCAGACCCACCAGGATAATAACACCACAACCGGCCGCAAGGCAGAGTGTCATCATGTCCTTTTCAAGGGACTGCTCCACCTCGGCCCGCCATATCCTGTTGGCAAGCAGCGTCACATGAGGATTACTCTCTGCCCAGTCATGCAGAACCTGAAGATCATCCCCATGGATCGACACAGTGGTCATTACAAGAAAATTATTGTTCCTGTCCCTTTCTGCTGCCCGGCCTGGAGAACGGATCATGGAAGCTGCCATTGAACGCAGGGGGCTTTTTTCTATTTTTTCAGGCTGCAGCAGGCCCGGCTCACGATCAAGAGTGCGGAAAAAAGGTGCAAAGGCACCTTCTGAAAAACCGAATTCAGCCGCAGTTCCCAGAAAAACATGATCAAACTCCGGTCGCTTCCCGCGCCAGAACTGCCGCCACTGTTTCACGTTTTCCCGCTGAATTTTTCCACCCGGCAAAAGTGGAGCAAGAGACTGAAAGGGACCGATCCCGCGCTCTTTCAGAAATCTGTAGACCATGGAATTATTCTCCAGGGCAATATCAAGATTTTCGCCCGAGCTGACAATGAAAGCCTGATCACCTTTGCCTCCCCAGATATCCCTGAAATGTTTTTCAGCCGCCTCCACATGATGATCAGGGGCATCAAGAACACGGAGGTCTCCATTATAATGAAGCTGCGGCCAAACAGTCAGTCCTGAAATCAGCAGAAGACCCCAGAACATGAGTAAACATTTTTGAGTAAAAGGTGTAAGCCTGCCAGGCACCAGACCCTTTCTCCTTCTTTTATCTGAAAATCCTCGGCTGAGGGTTGTATCGCCGCAGTTGGGATTTTCATTGGCTTTTTGTGGCCGAGCCATAGAGTCCGGCCATGCCGGTTTATCTGAAAATTCTCGGCCGGGGGTTGCACTGCCCCAGTCGGGATCTTCACAGGCTTTTTGGGGGTGAGCCATAGCATCCGGCAATACCGGTTTATCGTTCTTCTTCCGGGACACTATTTCCGGGATGATAAGCCAGGAAAAAAGAACCGCCAGAGAGACACCGGCAAGGGCCAGTGTCGCCATCTGCCGGTGCGATGGAACGGCCGAAAAGAGCAATACGGCAAGAACTGTGGCGGTTGTCAGCCAGGCAAAAAAAACAGGTCGCCTCAGGGCCCGCAACTGCTTCCTTCTCTCACCCTGTTCTCCCAGGGCCAGAAAAAGGTGAATGGAAAAATCAACACCGATCCCCAGCAGAACAATCCCGAAACCAAGGGCCAGACCGCTTACATGACCAAAAACAAGGGATGTAACACCGATGGCAGGCAATGCCGCCATAAACACCACACCAAGCACAGGAATAACCCGAATATCCCGCAAAGTAACAGCCAGCAGAAACAGGAGCAGGATTGTTGCCAGGGGCAGCAGTCGTTTCAGATCATGCTGAATGGTGCGGCTGTTTGCCAGGGTATGGGGCAGAGTACCGATAATGGATGCTGTCACTCCCGACGCCAGTGACTTCTGCAGAAAAATTTCCAGCTCCGCTTCTATTTTTTCAGCGTTTTTTGAGTCGGTCAGGGAAAAAACGCTCTCCGCCATAACCAGTGCATGGCTGGAATCAGAACTCATGAAAAATCCGTCCACCAGGCGCATGGAAAATTCAGATCGCAGGTGACTGAGTTTTCCCAGCAGCAACCCGGTCAGCCCAAGGGGATCACTCCTCACCTGCTTCTTCACGGCAATTCCGGCGGGGCTGTTCAGCAGGGTGAACAGTTTTTCCATGGACCGGCTGATGGAAGCCGGGGTGAGTTTTTTTTTCAGGGCTGCCAGGTCATCCCGCTCCAGCAGAACCGGCAGCCAGGGAGAAAACATGGTGTACAACCTGCTTTCGTAACCCGGCTCAAGCCTGTCCATCACCAGGGAAAAACTGCTGCTTTCCCGGAGCAGACGCCCCAGCCGGGTCACACTTTTCTTCAGTTTTTCCTGGTCATTTTCACCAGGTTTCTCCATTGAAAGGGTAATAAAAATCCGGTCGACAAGCCCCAACCGCTGCAGCAGGTGAAGATCTTCCTTGACTGGGCCATCAGGAAGCAGATCCAGAGCATCATCATCAACTGAAACCCGCAGGGAAAGAAGTGCTCCGACCAGAAAAACAGCCAGAAGAAACAACCATTTGCGCCACCTGTTTTCAATCATCAGTATCGCACTGGCTGAAGAGTTTTTCATCCAGTCTACCGTTTATAACCGTCCTATAAAAAACAATACGTGTAAGATCACCTCCGGCTTCTGTTATTTCGACCTTACGCGGCTGCAATGTTTTTTCATCAAAAACGATGGTCACAGAACTGATAAAATCGGCAATATTTTTATCAACCGGTATCACCTTCAGGGTGGAATTCCCTGTTTTTCTGAGAGTGAAATGGTCGGCCATTTTCATATAATCGCCACCAAGCCAGAGCCAGAGCTGATCGGCAACCACTTTCATCACCGGATCTTCTGCAAGATTGAAATGGTGGGGAGGTGTGCCATCACTGCACTTCAACCCCTCCTCTCCCCGAAATATCAGGGCGGATGGAACAGGAGAGATGAACTCCCAGCGCAATCTGTCCGGACGGACGATATAGAGTTTCCCCTTGAAATGGACGGGTCGGGCAAAGAGGGTCAGAATTTTTTCCTGGGTAAAGTCTGCGGAAAAACTGCGGGCAAGGTTCGCTTTTTTCTGGATCTTTTCAAGAAACGGCTGCAGATCACCCTGCCCCGTACTCCCCGCGTAAACCGGCATACAGATAGAAAGAGGGAGAAACAAAAGAAAAAAAAGAAAGACCTGGAGAATACTGTTTTCAGCCGAGATCTTCCCATACCTTGATATCTCCCGACGCAAGCAACACATCAGCATCAAAAACTTCTCCATGAATAATTTTAACCGTTCCGAACTCGAATATTTTTTCAATTTCAATCCGCAGTCTGGTGCCGGGTGAAGCTGTATGATAAAAGGAAAACGAATCGATTCCAACCAGCATACCGTCATTCATCCTGCTTCCCGAGCGTAGGGCATCATAGCCGTTTGCCATGGCCATTGCCTGGGCCACAACTTCTATGAAAAATTCCGGGAAAACCATACCATCATCAACGCAGATCCCCTCCACGGGCATTTCGGCCAGGGCTTTTGCCCTGTTTCCGGACCGCTCCAGCAATTGATCCACAAAAAGCATGGGAGGCCTGTGCGGTAAAAGCGAACGGGCTGCCATGGGCAGACGAACACCTGCGGTCCCGTTACCTGGAAATCTGTGACTGGAAATCGTCTTACCGCAATCGGAATTCTCTTTGTTTTTTTGCGGTCTGGCCATAGAGTCCGGCCATGGTGGTTTATCTGTCATTCTGGTATTCTCCGAAGATATCAGCAGGTAACCGGTCACAGGAATAGAAATGCGGTTCAGAGGGAACAAAATCACTGAGTTGCCGCCCCTGTGAGGAGTTACGGTGGTTTACATATACATGCCGCCATTTACACTGAACACCTGGCCGGTAATATAGCCGGCCTCCTCGCTGAGCAGAAATCGTACAACCCCGGAGACCTCCTCCACCCTGCCCACCCGACCCAGGGGAATAAGGGGCAGGATACTGTCCAGGGGCAGTTTTTCGATCATTTCCGTTTCAATAAGGCCCGGAGAAACAACGTTAACAAGAATATTTCTTTTCCCCAGTTCCCGGGCCAGGGCTTTGGACGCTCCAATCAGACCTGCCTTGGCCGCGGAATAGTTCACCTGTCCCGCCTGGCCGGTTTCACCCGAAAGGGAGGCAATGGAGATGATACGCCCCTCTCTCCTGGAAAGCATCACCTTGGAAAAAAGGCGGGCCAGAATAAAAAAACTGTTAAGATGAACATCAATAACAGAGTCCCATTCGTCCCTGCGCATAAGCGGTAGCAATGTATCCCTGGTGATTCCGGCATTATGTATAAACCCATACGGCACCTGATCCCTGAGAAGAGGTTCCAGGATTTCATTCACTGCCGTTTCATCTGAGACATCAAAGGGCAGGAGAGTGCAGTTCCGGCCGACAGCTTCAATGGCTTTTTTCACCTTTTCCGCCTGAGCGGTGGACGAGCGGTAGTTCAACCAGATATCATAGCCGTTATCGGCCAGATCCAGGGCGACAGCCGCCCCGATACCTCTACTTGCGCCGCTGATAAATACTGTTTTTTTCATAATTTACTGTGATGCGAAGCCATAGTGGTTTCTGATTACGTATGAAACTCAGCCTGTTATTTGTGAGCCTGGGGATTGGGCCTGTTTTATCAGGCGAATTTCAAAAATCACATTAGACTGATTATAAAATGACCTGGACTGATACTTTTTCATTTGAATTCCTTATCAATTGAGATTTCCAGTGATTTTTGACCGTTGGCTAGCCTGATCAAACAGGCACATCCACAATTTGGCTGAGTTTCATGGGTAATCAAGTAGTGGTTTGTTCATCTTCTGATCCTGCATCGCACGGTTACGGATGGTGCCCTGACCAGATAATCCAGCCATCCGGTTCCGTCACTGGTCATCTCTTCTGTTAGTATCCTGCCTGGTGCAAGCGGGTCGGGACATTCAAGTTTTTTTTCGTTATTTACAATAATCTCTGCGGAATTCTTAAGGAAACAGTCCACCGTTCCAGGAATACCCGATTCCACCGAAACCTCTTCAAGGAGCCACCCCCTTTTCCGATCACTTTTTGTCAGAAGCCAGCAGACCACGCCGGGAATCCAGGGCTGAAAATCCGGAATCATTCTCCTGCCCGCGTCATTTAAAAGCACACTGTAGCTTTCCACCTGCAGGACAAGGCAACTGTCCAGCATACCAGCCATAATGGCCAGAGCTCCCTGCTCAAGCACTCTGAAAAAGGGAAGAGAAAAATCGGTTACAGTAAGACTGCATCCCCGAAGGGAAAAAATCGAGGCCATATATCCGGCGGCTGCGTTGAAAACAGAGTGGGAAAAGAGAATCGGTGAAGTCTGCTCGCCGGAAATGATCTGATCCAGCACATCAAAATTCGTTTCCATTGTTCCAAAGGCCGTTCCAAGAAACAGACCACGTCGTTCATTGGGAACACCCTCAATTTCATTCGTTTCCCTGAGAACATTATAGCCGCCAACCACAGCCAGTCTGATATATTCATCAGCCCTGCGCAGTTGTTTTGCCAGCTCTGCCGGTGTTTCCAGTTCAGCCGACTCCAGGGAACAGACCTTGAGAATCCGGATCATCCCGCTCCCTCCAGTATAAGAACGGAATTGGAGCCGCCGAATGCCAGGGACTGACTCATTCCCGTCCTTCCCCTCAGGGCAGATGTTACCCCTTCAGGCAGAACAGCAAAAGGGAAGTCGGGATCACAGTTACGGCATCCCGCAGTACCGGCAACCTTCCCCCTGTTCAGAGCCAGCAGGGTAAATATTGCCTCGATAGCTCCGGCGGCCCCCAGGGTATGTCCCGTAACACCTTTGGTGGAAACCACGGGAAGTTCGGCAATATTAAAACCGAGCTCAAAAACAGCCCTGGTTTCCGCCCTGTCATTCGCCGGAGTTCCAGTGCCATGGGCATTAATCATGGAAATATCGTCAACTGTCACCCTCCCGTCAGCAAGAGCCATCCGCACGGCCATCTGCAATCCGCGGCCGTCCGGGTGGGGAGCCGTGGGATGATGGGCGTCTCCGGCGATACCGTATCCCCGGATCCAGCCAAGACACGCTCTTTTTTCCGCGACAAGCTGATCATCTCTTTCCAGTATAACAATCCCTGCCCCCTCACCCAGGTTCAAACCCCTGCGATCCCTGTCAAAAGGCCTGCAGTTCTCCGGAGAAACAAGCATGAGACTCTTGAAACCGTGACAGGCGATTCTGGAGAGCTCGTCGGTACCACCGGCGATGGCGATATCACACAGCCCACGGCGCAGCCAGTTTCCGGCAAGTCCTATGGCATCAGTACCCGACGCACAGGCGTTGGTGATAACCGCCCGCGGCCCCCGAATACCAAGAATCCGCTGTACCCGCTCCGCCAGGTTTGCAGACAGATAAGTGCGCAGTGGCTTTTCATCCGGCTCCCTGCCCTCTTTCCAGTCAATATAATAGGGTTCATTATGAAAGGTACAGCCAACCGTTGTACCGAGAACGACTCCAACCCGTTTGTGCCTCAAATCGTCCGATCTGATTCCTGCCTGTTCCAAAGACTCATTGATGGCGGACAGGGCCAGCAGGATACTTCGGTTTACTCCCGCAAGGGCTGAATCTGCAATGGAAAAAGAAGAAGAAAGGACGGGTAATTTCTTCGGTGCTACAAAACAGGGAGCCGCGGGCGGCGAAAAAAACGGCTCTCCTTTCATGGATGTTGAAACGGTCCATGAAGCAATTGAATCCATGGCCTCCGAACAGCTGCCACCGGCGGCGCAGACTACGCCACAACCGGTCACTGCAATCAAAGGAGATACTTCACCCACCATATGCGCTCCCTGCTCCCCGGCTTATCGGGCCAGCTGGACCACGGTTCCCTTGAGAACCACATTGACCATCATGCCACCAACCAGGCAGCTGTATTCCGTTGAGCTGGAATTCTCCCTGTTCTTGATATAGGACCTGATATTAATAACCCCATTACCCCCTTCCCTGTCGGCACGATCCTGCAGGGCAACCAGGGCGGAGGCAAGGGCCCGGGCACAGGCGTCCTCATGTTTTTTACGGAAACCATTGGTCCTTTTATTGCTTTTAAAGGTGCCATACTCCCGCACCACTGCCGGATGGGGCTGGTCACCCCAATAGAGAGCGACCCCATTGTTCAACACGTCCTGAACCACGGATTTTCCCATGGCATCACTGATCGAAAAACTTTTCTTCACATCTCTGGAATACGCTGTGGACGTACAGAGCAACAAAGATAAGATAGAAATAAAAAATATTTTCCCTTTCATTTTTCCTCCT
>NZ_JBPLBA010000266.1:0-14190 GCF_054039375.1 Desulfomarina sp.
ATGGATTGAAGAGAATGAAGAAAATTATGATAACCGGCGCGGCCGGGTTTATCGGGACAGCACTTTCCCGTAAACTGATTGAAGGTGGGGCAGAGGTAGTTGGACTCGATAATCTTAACGATTATTACGATCCTCAACTGAAGCGGGACCGTATGGCTGCTCTGGTGGGTGGAAGCGATGCTTTTACTCATGTTAATATGGAACTTGCCGACAGAAACGCGGTTGAAAAACTGTTCAGGGAACATCAGTTTGATGCTGTGGTTAATCTGGCAGCTCAGGCGGGTGTCCGCTATTCTCTGATCAATCCTCATTCCTATGTGGACACTAATATTGTCGGCTTTGTCAATGTTCTTGAGGGATGCCGACACAGTGGAGTGAAGCATTTTGTTTATGCCTCTTCCAGTTCCGTATATGGCGCCAATACCAGGATGCCTTTTTCAGTTCATGATAATGTTGATCATCCGGTATCCCTGTATGCTGCCAGCAAAAAATCAAATGAACTCATGGCCCATACTTACAGTCATCTTTTCGGTTTGCCGACCACGGGCCTGAGGTTTTTCACCGTCTATGGCCCTTGGGGTCGACCGGACATGGCTCTGTTTCTTTTTACCAAAGCTATTCTTGAGGACAGGCCGATTGATGTGTTTAATCACGGCAATATGGAACGGGATTTTACTTATATTGATGATATTGTTGAGGGCGTCTACCGGGTGATTCATAAAATTCCCCAAAGTGATCCTGACTGGAACGGAGACAATCCGGATCCGGCAAGTTCTTACTGCCCCTATCGGGTTTATAATATCGGTAATAATAACAAGGAAAAACTTCTGCGTTATATTGAAGTGCTGGAAGAATGCCTCGGTAAAAAAGCGGAAAAGAATTTCATGGATATGCAACCGGGCGATGTGCCGGCGACTTATGCAAATGTGGATGACCTGGTCGCCGATTTCAATTATAAGCCGGCGACCACACTGGAATATGGAATTGGGAAATTTGTAGACTGGTATAAGGAGTATTACAAAATCTGATCCGCCTGCTACGTAATTGGTCACAGGGGTAGGAACTCTATGATTTTTTTACCTCTGAAGTGTAACCCCTCAAAGGGGAGGCAAATCGTAATATCAGGCCTTTTTTCAATTCCGGTTCATCAGTTTGATGGCGGCTCGGATAATTGAAGGAGGGTCTATCCGGCTGTTTTTCCAAAGTGTCTTCTGGGGGCCGTGTTCCACAAAGAAATCGGGATGGCCGAGGTTGCATGTTTTTATGCCGTAAAGACCTTTGCGGCTGAAGAGTTCAAGAACCGCACTGCCGAATCCTCCCTGACGGACATTGTCTTCAATAGTGACTACTCTCCGGCATTTGTCTGCCCAGCTGCAGATCAGGGCCTCGTCAAGGGGTTTGAGGAATCTCGGGTTGATTACGGCAGCGCTGATGCCGACCTTTTCAAGTCCTTCAGCTGCCTCCAGGGCCGGATATACCCTGTTTCCTATGGGGAGCAGGAGCAGATCCTCTCCCTTGAGCAGCAGTTCACCACGGCCGATTTCAATTTTTCGGAGA
The DNA here is from genome assembly GCF_054039375.1 of Desulfomarina sp. NCBI lineage: Bacteria > Pseudomonadati > Thermodesulfobacteriota > Desulfobulbia > Desulfobulbales > Desulfobulbaceae > Desulfomarina > Desulfomarina sp. The sequence continues at coordinate 1,558 of NZ_JBPLBA010000266.1, forward strand.
TGGTTCGAGAGAATGACATCCTGGCCCCCGCCCCTGGGATACCTGACCGCGGCAGGTCCATCGTACTGAATTGCGGTAAAGAGCATATGCTGCAGCTCTTCCTCATCTTTTGGTGCCATGATGACTAAATTGGGAATATAGCGTAGAAAGGAGAAGTCAAAGACCCCGTGGTGACTGGGACCGTCATCTCCAACCACACCTCCCCGGTCAATGGCAAGGGTTACAGGGAGGTTCGGCAGGCAGATATCATGGATGATCTGGTCCACCGCCCGTTGGAAAAAAGAGGAGTAGATGGCGACCACCGGTTTTATTCCTTCGGTGGAAAGTCCCGCGGCAAAGGTTACAGCGTGTTGTTCCGAAATGCCCACATCAAAGAGCCGTTCGGGAAATCTTTCCGCGAATTTTTTCAGGCCTGTTCCGGACACCATGGCCGCGGATATGGCAACGATCTTTTCGTCTTTTTCCGCAAGTCTGATCATTGTATCGCCAAAGACCTTGGTGTATGTTACAGGACCGCCCTTGGTCTTAATCGGTCTGCCGGTGGCGACATCAAATGGTCCCAGTCCGTGGAAGATATCCGGGTTTTTCTCTGCTGGTTCATACCCTTTGCCTTTCCGGGTAAGAACATGGATAAGGACCGGACCCTGGGCGCTGTCCCGAACTGTTTCCAGTGTTTCCTTGAGATCACCAATATTATGACCATCAATGGGGCCGATATAATCAAATTTAAATGCCTCAAAAAGCATGCCCGGAGTAAAGAAACTCTTGAAACTCTCCTCGCTTTTTCTGAGGATATTGAGGATATTTTCCCCGACGTCGGAGATCTGCAGTTTTTCCACCAGATGGTCCTTTACCCGGCGCATGGTTTTTCCACTCAGTTTACGGCTGAGAAAACTGGAAAGTGCTCCCACGTTGGGCGAAATGGACATTTCGTTATCATTGAGGATGACGATGAGATTCTTGTCCAGGTGGCCGGCCTGGTTGAGTCCCTCGAAGGCAATGCCGGCGGTCATGGAGCCGTCACCGATCACGGCAATGGCGCGGTTATTACTGTTTTTATAGTGCTTGGCAAGGGTTATTCCCAGTGCTGCCGAAATGGAAGTGGAGCTGTGCCCCGTCTCAAAGGCATCATATTCACTCTCCCTGAATTTTGGAAAACCGCTGAGACCTTTATATTGCCTGAGGGTAGAAAAACTTTCCCGCCTGCCTGTGATAATCTTGTGGGCATAGGACTGATGCCCGACATCCCAGATCAGTTTATCGTTGGGTGTGTCGAAGACGGAATGCAGGGCCAGTGTCAGTTCAACTACACCGAGACTTGGGGCCAGGTGGCCGCCGTTTCTTGAGACGGTTTTTACGATAATTTCCCGGATTTCTTGAGCCAGCAGGCTCAGTTCGTCAAGGGACATGGAGCGTATGTCCGCCGGTGAGTTAATAGTGTCCAGAAGGGGTGCCGGGTATGATTGTGGTGATAATAGCATGGCAGTTCAGTAAAGTCTCAGTGACTTCTTGTGTAGATATAGTTTGCCAGTTCCCGTAACGGGTCGGCCTTGTGGTCAAAGCTTTCCAGGGAATACAGTGCTTCCTGCACGGCTTCCCTGGCTTTTTCCCGACTCTTGTCAATACCGAAAAAGGAAGGATAGGTGGCCTTCCCCCGGTCGTTATCACTTCCTGCGGTTTTTCCGAGCTGTTCTGTCGTTGCTGTGGCGTTGAGCAGATCGTCCACGATCTGGAAAGCCAGTCCTATTTTATCTCCGTAAAGTGTGAGTCTGCGGATTTCTTCTCCTGATGCGCCACCTCCGACAGCTCCGGCATGTATGGAGCAGGTGATAAGGGCTCCTGTTTTATTCTTATGGATGGTTCTCAGGGTGTCAAAAGGAAACTCGGTGTTCTCGTGTGCTATGTCAAGAGCCTGTCCACCAACCATGCCAAGGGGACCGGCACCTCTTGCTATAATATTTATTATGGTAATTCTTTTGTCCATTGAAATCCGGGTTGTCTCCCGGCCGCTGAGCAGGTCAAAAGCCCATGTCAGCAGGCTGTCTCCGGCGAGAATGGCGCCAGCTTCTCCAAAAAGCGTGTGATTGGTGGGTTTTCCCCGTCTGAGTTCGTCATTGTCCATTGCCGGAAGATCATCGTGGATAAGTGAATATGTATGTATACATTCCAGGGCGCAGGCGACGGGGAGGAGATCTTCTTCAATTTCAGGATTGTCATTTACTGCAGCGGCAGCAGCAAGACAGAGAATTGGTCTGACCCGTTTTCCTCCTGCAAAAAGAGAATAGCGCATGGCATCAATATGGTCTCTGAACGGTTCTGTTGCCTGGAGCATGAACCTGTTCAGGCCATTTTCAACCAGCTGTTTTTTTTCATTCAGGTATTGTTTTATTTTCACTTTCCGTTCCATCAAAAGGAATTGCTTCGAGTTTCCCGTCTTTTTCCAGGAGGATTTCAATTTTTGCTCTGGCCTTCGTCAGCTGTTCATTGCAGTAATCAGCCAGTTTAATACCTTCATTAAATTTTTTCAAACTGGCATCAAGGCTCAACTCGCCGTCTTCCAGCTCGTCGGTTATCTGCTCGAGTCTTGCAAGGGCTGTTTCAAATGTTTTCTTTGCCATAACTCCTGATGTCCATAAAAAGAGAGTTGATTCAGTTCTGTTTTCCGGCTAGAACTACCCGGTAAATAATAGGCGTGATGCGCAGAATTTTAAAATATAACAGATAGTGCACGAATCGTACACGGAATAAAATCTGGATCCCAATATCGTTAACTTGTGCCTGCCCATAAACGGCCCCTTTGCTCTCACTTTGCCTCATGCTTAAAAAAATAACCTTCTAAATAACAAAAGTTATTTTTAAAATTGATCCGGCAACGCCCAGGTGGAACGCTGATTACGTACAAAATTCAGCCTGATACTTGTGAACCTGGGGATGTGGCTGTTTTATCAGGCGTATTTCAAAAATCACATTGTTCTGGTTAAAAAATGATCTGGACTGACACTTTTTCATTTGCACTCCTTATTAATTGAGATTTCCAGTGATTTTTGACCGTAGGCTAGCCTGATAAACCAGCCACATCCCCAAACTGGCTGAATTTCATGGGTGATTAGAAAAAATAATATTTGGAATATCAATAATATGGCTGTGATTTTTGTTTGGGAAGTCCTTGATTCTGAACGAAATTGCGCAATTATGGGCAGACACTGGCTTAGAATTAACTTAAACGATGAGTCCCATTCCAACCTTAGCCGATGGACGTTATAAATCAGTCAGTAAATACTCAAAGACACCCCGGATTTGCATGGTCTTTTTTCCCTATAGTTTGAGTGATTACATCCAGAGTGCAGGATTTAGGTGGAAGTCGTAAATGAAAAAACATATTGAACAGTTTTCCCGTTGGCTGGCCACGGAAAAAGGATATTCCCCTCATACGGTTTCCGGATACAGGCGGGATCTGCACGAATTCACCAACCATTGCGGTGAAGAGACAAAGGTGAAATCGGTCACAGATACACATATACGCTCCTTTGTGGTCAGTCTTCACGGTCGGAACAGTAGTGCGACCGTGGCTCGTAAGCTCTCGGCTCTTCGCACATTTTTCAGATTTTTACTGAGCCGGAAGAGGATAAAAAATGATCCGATCGCGGGAGTTGCCGGGCCTAGGAGCGGGAAATCCATTCCTGTTTTTTTGACTGTAGATGAAACGTTTGCTTTGCTCGAGGGACCTGATTCCCGAGACAGGTTTATGGAACGGGACAGGGCCATGCTTGAATTACTTTATTCTACGGGAATAAGGGTTTCGGAGCTTGTCTCCAGGAACCTGGATGACCTTGATTTCAATGATGGAGTGCTTAGGGTGAGGGGCAAAGGAAACCGGGAGAGGCTGGTACCTGTTGGCAGACCCGCTCTTGAGGCAATTCGTTTCTGGCTGCCTAAGAGACTGCAGCTCCTGGAAGCCCGTGTAAAGCGGGGAAGAGAAGTGGACAGGAAGGCAATGTTTCTCAGCGGCAGGGGAGGGCGTCTGACGACCCGCAGCGTGGAGAGGATTGTAAAAAAATATGGGGAGAAGGTGGGAATCAACCAGATTGTCACTCCCCATGCCCTGCGACATTCTTTTGCCACACATCTGCTGGAGATGGGGGCTGATCTGCGTTCCGTCCAGGAGTTGCTGGGTCATGCGAGTCTGTCCACAACCCAGAGATATACACATTTGACCCTTGACCATCTGTCGGATGTTTATGATAAGGCTCACCCGTTATCGGGAAGAGAGAACTGGGAATAGCCCGGACCCGGGCAAGTATGGTTCAGGGGTAATAAATTATATCGGTGCTAACCCTGTAAGGAGTTTTGACAGTAGTGGTATAATAGTAATCTGCATTTATGGTCCAGTCATAAAAAACAGTGAAAATCCCGATAGTGACGATACAACCTTCGGCTGTGGATTTTCAGATAAACCGGCATGACCGGACTCCATGGCTCGTCCTCAATAAACAAATAAAAAATCCCGACTGCGATGGTGCAACTCACAGCCTGGGATTTTCAGATGAACAACAGACAATTTTGAGAGCATTATGAAAATACGATCAACCACCATTCTGGCAGTACGTCATAATGGTGAAGTTGCCCTGGCTGGAGATGGCCAGGTCTCTTTGGGAAATACCGTAATGAAGCATCATGCCAGGAAGGTCAGGCGGCTTTATCATGACCGGGTTATCACCGGGTTCGCCGGAGCCACGGCCGATGCCTTTACCCTGTACGATAAACTGGAACAAAAGCTGGAACAGTATAACGGCAATCTTCTTCGCTCTTCCGTTGAACTGGCAAAGGAATGGCGTACCGATAAATATCTCCGCAGGCTCGAGGCGATGCTGATAGCGGTGGACAAGGATCATTCTCTTCTGCTTTCCGGTACCGGCGATGTCATAGAAGCCGACCAGGGGGTGCTCGCGATCGGTTCAGGTGGACCCTATGCCCAGGCGGCAGCCCTTGCTCTGGTGGGGCACAGCGAACTGGACGCGGAGGCCATCTGCAGGGCGGCCATGGAAATCGCCGGCAATATCTGTGTGTTTACTAATAATTCCATCGTAGTTGAGAAGATATGAAACATAATCAGTCATTTACACCTAAAGAAACATTAGCCGAACTCGATAAATATATTGTGGGGCAGGGGAGAGCCAAGCGGTCTGTGGCTATTGCCCTGAGAAACAGATGGCGAAGACGGCAGGTGCCTTCGCCCCTGCGGGAAGAGATTGCCCCTAAAAATATTATTATGATCGGTCCCACGGGCGTTGGTAAAACAGAAATAGCCAGAAGGCTTGCCACACTTGCCCAGTCACCGTTCATCAAGGTGGAAGCTTCAAAATTTACCGAAGTTGGTTATGTGGGCAGAGATGTGGAATCGATGATCCGCGATCTTGTTGACCTGGCTGTGAACATGGTCAAAGAAGAGGAGAAAAAACGGCTTGAGGGTGTGGCGGCCGCAAATGCAGAAGATTATATTTTAGATCTTCTTCTTCCTCCCGGTCCTGTATCTCCGGCGGGCGGAGCCGGAACATCCTTTGGTGCTGAGCAACCAGGCCTGCCTGTTCCTGCCGATTCCCAGGTTAAAAATTCCACCAGGGAAAAGTTCCGGAAAATGCTGCGGGAAGGAACGCTTGATGACCGGGAACTCGAGATTTCAGTCAGTGAATCAAAGTCCATGCCCATGGTGGAGATCCTGACAACTTCCGGAATGGAGGATATGCAGTCTAATCTGCAGGATGCCTTCAGTAAAATTTTTCCCAGAAAGAAAAAAAGCAGGAAAATGAAAGTACCGGAGGCGCTGGAGGCTGCCACCAAAGAGGAGATGGAAAAGCTGGTGGACATGGACCAGGTGATCAAAGAGGCATTGAGGAGAACTGAACAGTCGGGTATTGTTTTTCTTGACGAGATTGATAAAATTGCTTCCAGGAACGGGGCTTCCGCCGGACAGGGACCTGAGGTTTCCAGGGAGGGGGTGCAGCGGGATCTGCTGCCCATAGTTGAAGGGGCTACTGTCTCCACAAAGCATGGCATGATAAAAACGGATCATATCCTCTTTATTGCAAGCGGGGCTTTTCATCTCTGTAAACCATCAGACCTTATTCCCGAGCTGCAGGGAAGGTTTCCCATTCGGGTGGAACTCGACTCTTTGGGGAAAAAAGAGTTTGTCAGAATACTCACCGAGCCGGAAAATGCCCTGATTAAACAATATATTGCCCTGATGAAAACAGAAGGGATTGATCTTGTGTTTGAGCCTGAGGCGATAGAAGAAATTGCAGCAATAGCCGTGGAAGTAAATGAAAAAACAGAAGAAATCGGAGCGCGAAGATTACACACAATATTGGAAAGAGTGCTGGATCAGCTTTCTTTTGATGCCTCAGAACTGGGAGAATCACAGTTTACCATCACCGCTGATTATGTGAAGGAACAGCTCGCCGATATCGTTGAGGACCAGGATTTGAGCAGGTATATACTTTAGGTCCTGAATCCTGCAGTTGGCGGTCCACCAGGGAAGAGGAACTTTCAGGGCACCCTCAAGTGTATTTTCCAGGAGGAAAATCATCCAGAAGGATGTATTCTGCAACAGTGCGTCTGCCGAGTCGGGTTTGCCCGGAAAAACAGCTTCATATATTCCTGATTTTAATCCAGTATTTTGCAGTAATGGGAGAGACGTTCTCTGGTGGACAGCGAAGCGTTATTTCTATCTGCCGGAAAAGCTTCGTAATCTGATTCCGCTGAAGGCATTGCCAGTGATAACAGTACTGAGTATCAGTTTCCTGACGTATTGTTTCAGTTGTGTGGAGTTGCCGGGCATTGGTAATTTTTGCCCTGATGCTCATGTATGTACGTTGTTGTTTTTTGTTCCGTAATTGCTCACAGACACTTGGGGATGTACCTGTTTTATCAGGCGTATTTCAAAAATCACTTTGTACTGGTTTGAAAATAATCTGGACTGACACTTTTTCATCTGAATTTCTTATCAATTGAGATTTTCAGTGATTTTTGACCGTAGGCTAGCCTGATAAGGCAGGTACCTCCACAATTCGGCTGAGTTAATGGGTAATCAAGAAAAACATTGCGGAATATTAACCGGAAACGGGGTTCAGGTATCTATTACCCTGGAGAATGAAAATGTTCTGGAAAAAGAAGACAAAAAAGCAAAAAAAGAAAAAAATACAGGAAATCGGACAGGGTGAAGTTGATCCGGAAATGAACTATTGTCCAGTTTGCGGGGACGAATACAGGTCAGATATTGGAAAATGTGTATCCTGTGCAGTGGCTCTTATTTCAGGAAAGGAAAAATTCACGCGGGTTCAGAAGGAACAGGAATTGCGGAATAATCGCAGTATGGAAATATCTGTTGACGATGAACTTATTGATTTACGTAAAGGTGCGCTGCACGATATGAAACAGTTGCAGACACTTCTGGCCGGAGACCGTATCCCATCGATTCTTGTTGCAGATGAGAGTTGCGGGAGAGGGTGTTGTGGTACCGAGATGTACCTGCAGATCAGAAAAGGCGATATGGATGCGGCAATGGTGGTTTTGAGTCGGGAATATATAAAAAACACCTCCCTGGAGAACCACGATTTATCTCATGTGGATGCGGTTTTTGTCCAGGAAGCGGACTCAAATATCTGCCCGGCTTGTGGTTGCAGATTTGGAGCATCGGATGGGTTGAACTGTCCAGAATGCGGCCTTTGTTTCGGGGTTTCAGGTTGACTTCGCGGACCTTTGCCTGTTCCACCGTTTTTTCCGGGGCGCTTGGACAATCGATTTCTTGACATAGGAGATTGGGTTATAGTCCAGTATGGTCTCAATCTTGTCGCTCAGCTGTCTGCACGGTTCTATAGTGAGATCCTTTGTGACCTCAATATCGACTTCACCCCTGCCTGGAAAATGGATGGTCAGGAGAATCGGGCAGGAGCCGTGGTGCTGGTAGAGGGCCTCCTTGACCTTTTCCAATTGTTGCCGACTCAGCCGGGTTGCTTCCAGTTTTATACGTGCTGATTCCGTATATTTTTTCCTGGCTTCCGGCAGTGGATCAATGGAATCTGCGATGATTTTAGGCCCACGTTCATCCTGCTTGACAGTGCCCTTGATAATCAGAGGATCGGTGGATGAGAGTACGGCCTCGCAACGACTGTAGGTATCTGGGAAAACGATGACCTCAACGGCATCAAAGAGATCCTCAACAGTTATGAATGCCATGGGATCACCTTTTTTTGATTTCAGTCTCTTGCAGTTTCGAATGAGTCCGCCGATACGGACCGGTTGATCGTTGCCCCAGTTGGCGAGATTCTGGATGGTTGTATCAATGACCGTGTTAATCTCCTGGATTGTGTCATCAAGGGGATGTCCGGTAATATAAAAGCCCACAGTTTCCTTTTCGCAGGCCAGTTTTTTTCTGTCATCCCACTCATCAATATCCGGCATGGTGATATCGGTTATCTCAGTTTTCTCTTTTGTCTCAGGGGCAAGCGAAAAAAGAGACATCTGTCCGCTCAGCAGGTCCCGCTGAACCGCCTTGGCCTGTTCCATGGCCTGGTCAAGGACAGCAAAATATTGAGAACGTTTATATCCCAGGGAATCAAAAGAGCCAGACTTGATAAGGCTTTCAATAACTCTGGAGTTGACCCTGCGGGAGTCGACCCTGTTGCAGAAATCGCTTAACGATTTGTACTTTCCTTTCTTTTCCCTTTCTTCGATTATGGAATCAATGGCAGATCCGCCAACATTTTTAACGGCAGCAAGGCCGAAGCGGATACTGTCATTGACTACACTGAAATCCTTGACACTTTCGTTGATGTCCGGGGGAAGGACTTCAATATTGTGCTCCCGGCACTCGTTGATATAGAGAACAACCTTGTCCGTGTTGTTCATATCGCAGGAGAGCAGGGCCGCCATGAACTGTGGCGCAAAATGGGCCTTGAGGTAAGCTGTCTGGTAGCATATCAGCGCATATGCGGCCGAGTGGGATTTATTGAAACCGTAGCCGGCAAATTTTGCCATAAGATCAAAAATATATTCGGCCTTATCCTCCGGATGATTATTCTTTTTGGCGCCGGCCATGAATTTGACTTTTTCTTCATCCATGACCTCTGTTATTTTCTTACCCATTGCCCGGCGGAGGATATCCGCGTCTCCCAGGGAATAACTGGCGAGAATATTGGCAATTTTCATGACCTGTTCCTGGTAGACGATGACACCGTACGTTTCTTCCAGAACCGGTTTGATCTCTGGCAGTGGATAATTGGCTGTGGCCTTGCCGTGCTTGGTCATGACAAAGTCGTCCACCATCCCTGAATCCAGGGGGCCGGGGCGATAAAGGGCTACCAGGGCGATAAGATCACTGAACTGGGTGGGGGCCATTTTTACGAGCAGTTCCCGCATTCCAGAGCTTTCAAGCTGAAAGACACCTAAGGCATCCCCGCGGCAGAGAAGGTCATAGGTTTTGATATCATCCATGGGGATGGTGTCGATATCGAGTTTCTTCCCGATGTCCTGCTCAATATGTTTGAGGGCCTTGTCGATTACGGTCAGGGTTTTCAAACCAAGAAAATCGAATTTGATTAATCCGGTCATCTCAGTGTGTTTCATGTCATACTGGGTCAGGGTTTCCTCGTTGCTTCCCCGACATGTCGGCAGATAGTGGGTCATCGGCTTGGGAGAAACAACTACTCCTGCAGCATGGGTTGAAGTGTGACGTGCCAGCCCTTCAAGGGTTTTTGAGACTGAAAGCAGTTCAGCAATGCGGGGATCGCTGTCAGCCATTTCCTGGAGTTTCGGCTCCTCCTTCAGGGCCTTTTTGATGGTCATTTTCAGTTGGTCGGGAACCAGTTTTGCTACCTTGTCAACTTCCCCGAAAGGAATATCAAGAGCTCTGCCCACATCACGGATCACTCCTCTGGCTTTCATGGATCCGTATGTGACTATCTGGGCCACATGGGCGGCGCCACCGTATTTGCTGCGGACATAATCAATAACCTCACCCCTTCTTTCCTGGCAGAAATCCACGTCAAAGTCGGGCATTGATTTTCGTTCGATATTGAGAAAACGTTCAAAGATCAGACCATAGGGGATAGGGTCTATATTTGTAATGCGCATGCAGTAGGCAGCAAGACTTCCTGCCCCTGATCCACGTCCAGGTCCCACGGGAATACCGCGGTTCTTTGCCCAGTTGATGAAGTCGGCGACAATGAGAAAATAGGCAGGAAATCCCATGGTTCTGATGACTTCAATTTCTGACTCCAGCCGTTCAGTATACGTTTTTTCGATCTCGGGGGAAAAAGTTCCGGCCTTACGCATGTCGTTGAACCTTTCCCGGAGGCCGTCACGGCAGGCTGATTCAAAGAGGGAATCGAGGCTTTCTCCCTCGGGTACTTCAAAATTTGGGAAATAGTAGTTGCCGAATTCAATCTCCAGGTTGCAGCGATCTGTTATTTCACGACTGGTGGCAATGGATTCAGGGCAATAGCTAAAACTCTTTTTCATGGTTTCCTGGGACTTGAAATAAAATTCGTCCGTTGAAAACCTGAATCGTTTCGGGTCGTTAATGGTTTTGCCGGTCTGGATGCAGAGCAGGATTTCATGGGCGTGCGCCTCTTCTCTGTTCAGATAATGGCAGTCATTAGTGGCTACAACCTTGACTCCCATTTCCCGGCCGAGACTGATCAAACCCTCGTTCACCGGCTTTTGTGCAGCAATACCGTTTTCCTGGATTTCAAAATAGAGCCTGTCGCCGAAAATATCGTATAATTCCTGTGCTTTTTTCCGGGCACCGGCCATATCATTTTTACCGATCAGGTAGGGGACCTGACCGTGGAGACAGGCCGTCAGGGCAATGACGCCTTCATTATGAGCCCTGAGAACTTCCATATCGATCCTGGGCTTATAATAAAAACCCTCGAACTGGGCGATACTGGCCATCTTCATCAGGTTCCGGTATCCACCATGGTTCATGGCAAGGAGAACGATATGGAAGGCAACCTCACCATCTATTCTTTTCTTTTCCCGCATATCGCCCGGGGCAATATACAGTTCGCAACCTACAATCGGTTTTATGTCAGCCGCTTTTGCCTTCTTGTAAAATTCCAGAGCCCCATACATTGCTCCATGGTCAGTAACTGCCACACTGTCCATGCCGTATTCCCTGCATTTATCAAGCAGGTCTGTTATCCGGATGGCTCCGTCCAGCAGGCTGTATTGGGTGTGAACATGGAGATGGGTGAATTCTGCACTCATATTAATCTCTGTATCCTTCAGCAGATTCAAGATTGGCTCCGTCCAGGATGGTGCCGTTGAGAACTGCATTGTTGAGTTTTGCTTTAATGAGGTTGCTTCCGGTCAGGTCTGCATTGGACAGATCTGCATCAATGAGAACAGCGCCCGCGAGACTGGTTGCAACAAGACGGGCCCCGGTAAGATTAGCTCCACTGAGATCTGCTCTGCGGAGGTTGGCTCCACTGAGATCAGCGCCCTCAAGGTTTGCACCCTTCAGGTTTGCCCCGATGAGATTCGCGTCCTTCAGGTTGATTCCCCTGAGATTGCAGTCGGGGCAGTTTCTGGCAATTCTGATGAGATCGTCCCGTTTATTTTTTTGTCTGTGTTGTTTTGTAGCTCTATTGTCTGCAGCTGCCTTCCCGTTCTTTTCTTTTCGGGGAGTATTGAAAACAGGACGACCGTATTTTTGGACAAATTGCTCTCTTAAATATTGTTTTCCTTTTGTCTTTCCAATCTGTTGAGACAGATTGTATGGATCGGCCGTAAGGAATTCGGCCGTACAATACCTGGCGCCATTTTCAGTAAAAAAAATATATTTCCCTTCTGTTCCTCCTGGGAAAACGCGGTAGCATTTTGTGTCACCATAATACCAGGTACGGTATTTTATGCAGAGCTGGTTTTCTGATGAAACATCCCATTTACCGACATCTCTGCTTTTAAGACGATCAATGGCCGCCAGCGTACCATTGGTGTTGAAAAAAAGCGTTGCGTCAAAATCAACGGTCTCAAGATGCAGACTGTTGTTACTGACCATGTCAAAGAGTTGTCTGGAGGTGAGGGGGCTCTGACCAGAAGCTTCTATCTGGTTTTGATTTACAGGCGCACATCCATTGATAAGAAAGAAAAACAGCATAAGCTGGGTGAAGAAAAAAAAACGAATCATATATGTTCCCTTGTGATTTTTTTTGACCTTAATCCGATAAGCATTCACAGAAACCAAAGCGGGTTAATCACCCGCCATCAAAATGCTGCACCATAAGTTAACATGTTGGTGCAACTATTGAATATTCAACTCAAACTGGTTCATTAATTTATTGTTTTTAAGACAAGAATTGACCAATAAGATAATAATATAGTCCTTTTCTCCCCGCACAGCAAATTAATGTAACTCCTCACTGGGATATTGGCTCTATGTTTTCTTTTCCCAGGCACTGACGACATAATAATAGATTCTGATCCCCATAGTCTCAAATAGCAGGCTGAGTTTTGTATGTAATCAGCGTTCCACCTGGGCGTTGCCGGGTCAAATTTAAAAATAACTTTTGTTATTTAGAAGATAAATAGATTATGAAACAGCGACAGCCGCATCAGTTTTTTCGAGAAAATATA
>NZ_JBPLBA010000267.1:0-4910 GCF_054039375.1 Desulfomarina sp.
CGACGGGAAGTTACGGTCAATGTCTCACCGTTTTCCACTCCAAGAATATCTGCATCAGCCGGATTAACCTCAACAAAGGGCTCTGGCGCAACCTTATCCAGACCTTTTGAGCGACGGGTCATGGTTCCGGTGTGATAATGAAAGAGTTCCCGTCCGGTGGTAAGAACAAAAGGATATTCCTTATCCGGCAGTTCATCAGAGGCAACAAAGGGTACTGCGCTGAAAAGTGCTTTGCCGTTCTCCCTGCTGAAACTCTCCGCAAAAAGATACTCGGTACCAGGATGATCCTCAGTCGGGCAGGGCCATTGCAGACTTTTCTCATCAAGACGATGGTAATTCATTCCGGCCATGGCCGGCCAGAGTGCGGCTGCCTCGTCAAATATTCTTGCCGGATCAGGACTCTCTTCCAGGTTCCCCTCACCCACAATACGTTTATAAACCTGGTCAATGATTACCAGATCAGTTTTTGCTTCACCGGGTGAATTGACCGCCTTTCTCACCCGCTGAACCCTTCTTTCCGAACAGGTAAAGGTTCCATCCTTTTCGGCAAAAGATGTACCGGGCAACACAACATCAGCAAGTTGCGCCGTCTCTGTCATGAAGATATCCTGCACAACAAGAAATTCGAGATTTTTAAAGGCCTTGACTGAATGGGTTGTATTCGGATCGGACATGGCCGGATTTTCACCGTAGATATACATCCCTTTCAAAGCGCCCGAAATCATGGCGCCGGTCATTTCCGTTGCGGCAAGCCCCGGAGTTGGAGAAAGAGCTACCCCCCAGGCTTTTTCAAATTTCTTTTGGATCTCCGGGTTGTCAACCTTCTGGTATCCCGGATAAACGTTGGGCAGACCGCCCATATCACAGGCTCCCTGAACATTGTTCTGTCCACGCAGAGGGTTAACTCCGGCGGCTCTCTTACCGAGATTACCCGTCAACATGGCAAGATTTCCAACGGCCAGCACATTATTGGTTCCCATCACATGCTGGGTAATACCCATGGCGTAATAAATACCGGCACTTCCGGCACCCGCGTAAATCAATGCCGCCTTTTTTATATCTTCTGCCGGAACCCCTGTAATTTTTGCCCCGTATTCGAGAGTAAACGGCTCCAGAGATTTCACAAACTCATCGTATCCTTCAGTTCTTGCCGCTATGAATTCCTTATCTTCCAGACCTTCAGCAAGGATCACATTCATCATGGTACTGAGAAGAACTGCATCAGTTCCCGGCCGATGACGCAGCCAGAGCGTGGCGTGTTTCACCAGGGGAATTTTTCTTGGATCCGCGACAATAAGCTGAGAACCGTTACGGACGGCCTCCTTCATTCTCAGGGCAATGATTGGATGATTTTCAGTCGTATTGGAACCGATGACGAAGATCGCATCATTTTCTGCAATTTCAGCAACCGAATTGGTCATTGCACCGGAACCGAATTTTGCGGCCAGACCGGCCACAGTGGCACTGTGTCAGTATCGGGCACAGTGATCCACATTGTTTGTTCCCAACCCGGCCCGGAACATTTTCTGAAAGAGATAATTCTCTTCATTGGTGCATCGTGCTGAGGTGAGCCCGGCTACAGCATCAGACCCATGTTCTTTTTTTATTTCAAGCAGCCTGGAGGCCACGAGATCAAGAGCCTCATCCCAGCTTGCCGGTTCCAGTTCCCCCCCCTTCTCTCTTCTGATAAGTGGTGTGGTCAGTCGATCTTTACTGTTAATGAATTCGAAGCCGAAACGACCTTTGACGCAAAGCCAGCCACGATTGTGATTGTCAGTGTCAGAGGTGACTTTAAAAACTTCATCTCCATGACTATGAAGGGTGATGTTACAGCCACAGCCACAATATGTGCAGGTTGTATCTGTTTTCTCCACTCCGGTCAGACGTGGTTTACCCATCCATACTTTTCCGGAAAGCGCTCCCGTGGGACAAACCGAAACACATTGACCGCAAAATTCACAATCAAGATCATGGCCAAAGGGTGGTGTAATTGTGGCCTCAAAACCCCTTTCCGCAAAACCGATGGCACCAACACCCTGAACCTCTTCACAGACCCTGACACAGAGACCGCACATGACACATTTGTCCTGTACCCTGTAAATAAAGGGATTTTTATCCACACGGTTATGATCTCTCATCTCTCCGGCAAACCTGTTTTTACGGATACCGAAGGCATACGCCAGATCCTGCAGCTTACAGTCACCCGCACTCACACAGACCATACAGTCATTGGGATGATCGGACAACAGGAGTTCGACTGTAGTTTTCCGCAGTCTCTGCAACCGGGCGGTGCGGGTCCTGACCTTCATCCCTTCCGTTGCCGGTGTTGTACACGAGGTTACCGGCTTCGGCATCCCCTCTATCTCAACAACACAGAGACGACATGCACCAAACGGTTTCAGACGGGAATCGTGGCAGAGGGTAGGAATGTCAATATCCAGTTGCTGGGCCGCTTCAAGAACAGTTGTTCCCTCAGCCACTTCTATCTGTTTATCATCTATGGTAAGATTGATCATAATCACTACTCCTTTAATACTGCGCTGAACTTGCAGGCATCAAAACAGGACCCGCACTGAATACAGGCTTCGTTATCAATTTTATGGGGCTGCTTTTTCTCGCCGGAAATGGCATTTACAGGACAGGCCCGTGCGCACATACCGCAACCGACACATAAATCCTCACGAATAAAAAAGGTCAGCAGTTTATTACACACCTTTGCCGGACACTTTTTCTGCTTGATATGGGCCTCATATTCATGGCGGAAATACTTTATTGTCGACAGCACAGGATTCGGAGCGGACATACCGAGTCCGCACAGGCTTGAGTCACGAACATCCTCGGCAAGTGTCTGAAGCAGTTCGATATCTCCCTCCTTTCCTTCTCCTTCAGTTATCCTGGTCAGAATCTCCAGAAGTCTCTTTGTCCCCAGGCGACAGGGAACACATTTCCCACAGGACTCAGACTGGGTGAATTCGAGGAAAAATTTCGAGATATTGACCATGCAGTCGGTCTCGTCAAGAACAACCATTCCACCGGAACCCATCATTGAACCGACAGAGGCAAGTCCCTCGTAGTCAACCGGAAGATCTATATGCTGCTGCGGAATACAGCCACCGGAAGGCCCGCCTGTCTGCACCGCTTTGAAGAGTTTATCTCCTTCGATACCACCACCAATATTAAAAATGATATCCTTCAGCGGCATACCCATTGGGATCTCAATGAGACCCGTATTCCTGATTTTACCTGTCAGGGCGATAACCTTGGTTCCTTTACTTTTTTCAGAACCGATCGCTGCAAACCACTCTGCCCCCTTGTTGATGATCTGAGGTACATTGGCCAGAGTCTCAACATTATTGATAATGGTCGGCTTTCCCCACAACCCCTTATTGGCAGGAAACGGCGGCTTTGCCCGCGGCATGCCCCGTTCACCTTCAATAGAAGCAATCAGAGCTGTTTCTTCGCCACAGACAAAAGCTCCAGCACCCAGCTTCACCTTGATTTTGAAATCAAAATCTGTCCCGAAAAGATTCTTGCCCAGAAAACCTTTTTCTTCTGCCTGATTCAAGGCCATGTGCAGTCTGTCAACCGCCAGGGGATACTCCGCCCTGATATACACGTAACCGATACTGGCACCAATAGCAAAAGCGTTGATGATCATTCCCTCGATAACGGCATGGGGGTTTCCTTCTATCACGGACCTGTCCATAAAGGCGCCCGGATCTCCCTCATCCGCATTACAGATCAGGTATTTCTGATCAGATTCATTGGCGGCACAGAAACTCCATTTGAGGCCAGTGGGGAAACCTCCACCTCCCCGGCCCCTTAAACCGGAATCTTTTATGGTTACGATTGTCTCTTCAGGACTCATGGTGGTCAGCGCCTTTTCAGCAGCTTTATATCCACCAGTTGCAAGATATTCATCGATGGATTCAGGATCTATCTTCCCCAGATCGGAAAGAACAATCTTAGTCTGATTGTCATGGAAGGTATGGTAATCATCTCCCACCAGCCATTCTTTTACCGGTTTAGCGCCCAGTACATGTTCTGAAACAAGACGTTTTACCATTTTGGGCTGGATATATTCATATGTGGAGCTTTCGCCGTTTACTGTAATATCCACCAGAACGTCCCTGGCACAGAACCCGCGACACCCCACCTTGTGAAGTTTACAGTTTTCCTTTATGGTGGCGTTTTTGATCCCGGCAGCTTCAAACTCCTTTTTGAACTCCTCCATCACCATGTCGCCACCAGCCGCTATGCCGCCGGTGCCCATGCACACATTGACAGTAATTTCGCTGTTCATGGTCTATTCCTTATACTCTTTGAGGCTTTTCACCATTTTGCTTGGAGTGACCTTACCAAACACCTTTTCATTAACCAGGACTACCGGAGCAATACTGCAGGCTCCGACACAATTGACCCGTTCCATGGTGAACTGCATATCCCTGGTAGTATCCTGACCATCCTTCAGTTTAAGATCTTCCCTGGCCTTGGCAATTATCCGCGGTGCCCCTTTTACGTGACACACTGTTCCACAACAAACAGTGACAATGTTTTTCCCCCTGGGATTCTGATGAAACTGGGAATAAAATGTAATCACACCGTAGTACTGCGAGGGAGGAATATTGGATCGTTCAGCAAACCAGTTGACCACCTCCTCCTGAACATATCCGAACTCGTTCTGTATTTCCTGTAGAACAGTGATAATATTGTCCTCGTTAGCGACACACTTTTCGTATATCGCTTCAAGTGTCTCCGTCATCTGCTTATCCATACACGTACCCCGTAAAAGATGAGTATTCACCCCCTGCTTAAAATAATTTCAAGTGCGGGAGCACCAAAATTCCGCCTGCTATATCATAGTGTAACCCGTGTATCTGTAGTCTGAAAACATGCCGGTTTTGTCTGTT
>NZ_JBPLBA010000268.1:0-22296 GCF_054039375.1 Desulfomarina sp.
CACGGTTAGAGAAACAGCCGGTACGCCCGGTTGTCTGTTTCTTCCTGGTAACGATAACCCAGTTTGTCCAGTCGCCTGTTCAGTCCGGTACCTGATTCACCGGGACATTCAAGTCCGATCAGTACTCTGCCGAAGTCGCCACCCTGGGCCCTGTAATGGAAGAGGGAAATATTGTGATGCCCCCTCGTTGTTTCCAGGAAACGGGTCAATGCTCCTGGGGTTTCCGGGAACCAGAATCTGAACAGTCTTTCATTTTCCACAATATCACTGTGTCCGCCCACCATGTAGCGGATGTGGGTCTTGGCGAGGTCGTTATCCGTCAGGTCAAGATTTTTGTAACCGGCCCTGTCCAGCTGGTCCGCGAAAGTTGTCCGTTCTTCTTCCCTTTGTATTGAAATGCCGACAAAGATATGAGCCTGCTTTCTGGATGAGAGGCGGTAGTTGAATTCGGTTATATTGCGGCTGGCAATCATATCACGGCAGAAGGCCTTGAGACTGCCGGGTTTCTCGGGGATGGTGACCGCAAAAAGGGCTTCCTGTTTCTCCCCGACAAGGGTCCGTTCCGCAACATAGCGAAGTCTTTCAAAGTTCATATTGGCGCCGGAATTGATGGCAAGAAGGGTTTTGCCGCTGCAGCCGGTTTCGCTGATATATTTCAGAAGACCGGTAAGCCCCAGTGCTCCGGCAGGTTCGACAATTGAGCGTGTTGCCTGGTAAACGGCCTTGATACCGCTGCAGAGCTCATCTGTGCTGACCCTGATTATTCTGTCAACATATTGCCGACAGAGTTCATAGGTAAGGTCGCCCACTTCCCGGACAGCAACACCATCGGCAAAGATACCAACCTTGTCGAGAGCGGTTTTTTTCCCCTTTGCCAGCGAGCGGAACATGGCGTCACTGTCAGCGGGCTCCACTCCGATCAGTTTTATTTCCGGTCGCAGGTTTTTGATATAGGCGCCGATCCCGCTGATCAGGCCTCCTCCGCCAACCGGCACAAAAACAGCATCAAGACGACCCGGATGTTGCCGAAGTATCTCATTGCCGATGGTTCCCTGTCCTGCGATGACAAGTTCATCATTGAAAGGATGGATAAAAATCATTCCCGTCTGTTCGGCTAGAGCCGTCATATAGTCGGCTGCTTCAGAGTAGTTGCTGCCGTGGAGAACAACTTCGGCACCAAAACTCTGGACTGCATCCACTTTAATTTGTGGGGTTGTTTCAGGCATTACTACGAGAGCATGGATACCAAGTTTTCTTGCGGCAAAGGCGACTCCCTGGGCATGGTTGCCGGCGGATGCGGTAATGATCCCTTTTTTTCTTTCTTCCGGGGTAAGATGAGCAATTCTGTTATACGCTCCACGAATTTTAAAAGAGAAAACCGGCTGCTTATCTTCCCGTTTAAGGAGAATCCGGTTGGTGGTTGCAAAAGATAAAGTCGCGGCCTCTTCGAGGGGTGTTTCTATTGCGGCCTCATAGACGCGGGATGTGAGGATTTTTTTTATCAGTGTCTGCAAAATAGTCCTGAGCGGTGGAGTTTTCAGCAATTTTTAACCACGGTCATGGTCCCGTGGTATCTACCTGAGAGAAGCGTTGATTTCTTCCAGGGTCGCGCTGCCGGGACAGAGGTCTTCTTCTGTCAGGCTGTTCAGGGGCCGGAGGGTGGAGTTGATGATATCGTGGGTCTCCTCAATATCCGGATTAATATAGAGAATACCGGTGAGGAGCCTGCCCTTTTCCTTTTCTCTCTCCAGGTTGTTGACCGCTTTCAGGCGGTTGGTGACATCTTTGCTGGAATCGGCCTTGTGGAGGTGAATGATGGAACCGTCATGCATGACAACCTCCTGGCTGGTGCCTTCTTCATAATGGGTGAGGATTTCCTGCTGGAGGGGAACAAAATCAAAGGTGTTTGTGGCCTCAATATGCTCACGCACATACTGGTAGCTTTTCGTTGAGCTGCTGGTGTTATTGAAGGTGACACAGGGAGAGATGACATCAACAAAGGCAAGGCCGGAATGGGCCATTGCGGCTTTGAGTAAAGGAACCAGTTGTCGTTTATCCCCGGAAAAACCCCTGGCCACAAAACTGGCCCCCAGTTCAATGGCCAGTTCACAGAGGTCAATGGATTCATATGGGTTGGGAACTCCACGTTTCCCTGATGATCCCCGGTCTGCCGTGGCGGAGTCCTGCCCCTTGGTCAGACCGTAGCAGCCGTTGTTCATGCAGATATAATTCAGATTCAGGTTGCGGCGCAGGGCGTGGGCAAACTGGCCCATGCCGATGGAAGCGGTGTCGCCGTCTCCGGAGATGCCGATATAGAGCAGTTCCCTGTTGGCCATATTGGCCCCGGTTGCGATGGACGGCATTCTGCCGTGAACGGAATTGAACCCGTGGGAACGGCCGAGAAAATAGGCGGGGGTTTTGGAGGAACAGCCTATGCCCGAGATTTTTACCACCCGGTGCGGCTCGATATTGAGTTCAAAACAGGCCTGAATAATGGCATTTGTCGTGGAGTCATGTCCGCATCCTGCGCACAGGGTCGAAATGGCGCCTTCGTAATCAGTACGGGTATACCCTGCGTCATTTTCAGGCTGTTTCGGATGACGGAAACCGGGGCGTCTATAGCTCATGATTTTTCTCCGGTGCTGTATTGTTTCGGGAATGGTTCTACCGTGTTATGGAGGGGAGCATTACGGATGCAGTCAGTGATGAAATTTGCCGTGATCGGCAGGCCGTCAATATTGAGAATGGACTGCAGTTTATCCCGGCATGTTCCGCATTCGTTGATGAGCAGGGTACGCATTTGTGCATCCCTGTTCTGCTCAATGACAAACAGTGTTTCATGGCGTTCGATAAAATCGAGGATTTCATCATGAAAAGGAAAGGCGCGAATCCTGAGGCTGTTGCAGACCTGTCCCTCTTCTGCAAGTCTGCTTATGGCCTCGTAGGTGGAATGGGTCGAGGTCCCGAAAAAAATCAGACCGGTTTTACAGTCAGGATCGTTAATTTTAGTCCGGGGAGCGGGCACCAGACCGCGGGCGGTTTCCCACTTGACCAGCAGTCGTTTCATATTGGCTTCGTAATCGCTGCTCTCTTCCGTATAGGCTGAATATTCATTATGGGATGTTCCCCTGGTGAAATAGGCGCCTTTGGTGGGGTGGGTTCCTGGAAAGGTGCGGTAGCAGATACCGTCCCCGTCTACATCCAGGTAGCGGCCCCATTTTTCCTGCATGTTTTCCAGGTCTTCGGCGGTAAGAACCTTGCCCCTGTCATATTTTCTGCCCTCTTCCCACTCCATGGGAGCACAGACATGGTCGTTCATACCGAGATCAAGGTCACTCATGATTATGACCGGTGTCTGAAGCCGTTCGGCCAGATCGAAGGCGTCGGCACCCAGTTCGAAGCATTCCTTGGGGTCGCAGGGAAAGAGCAGCACGTTTTTGGTGTCACCGTGGGAGGCATAGGCGCAGGACAGCAAGTCAGACTGCTGGGTCCTGGTGGGCATGCCGGTGGAAGGCCCGGTGCGTTGGACGTCGATAAGGACTACCGGGATTTCCGCGAAATAGGCCAGACCGAGAAATTCGCTCATCAGGGATATTCCGGGGCCTGAGGTGGCGGTAAAGGCCCTGGCTCCGTTCCAGGAGGCACCGATGACGATACCTATAGCTGCCAGCTCATCTTCTGCCTGGATTATGGCAACCTTGTGTCTGCCTGTGTCCTCTTCAACCCTGAACCGGTCGGCATAGCGCTCAAAGGCTTCCACAACCGAGGTGGATGGAGTGATTGGATACCAGCCGACAACGGTTGCTCCGGCGTATACGGCCCCCAGGCCGAATGCGGAGTTGCCGCTCATCATAATGTCGCCGTTGAGCTTATTGCTTCTGCGAATTGAAAGTTCACAGCAGTTTCTGTAATGTTTTTCGGCATGGGCAAAGCCGATTTCAAGGGCCAGAATATTGGGATCAGCCAGTTTCGGTTTTTTTTGAAACTGTTTTTTTATTGAATCCGTAAGGACATCAAATTCGATATCCAGCAGGTAGGAGAGTGAGCCCACGTAGATAATGTTTTTCAGCAGCTGCCTGAGTTTGGGATTGCTGAAGGCCTCGTTACACAGGGCGGTAAGGGGGATGCCGATGACGGTTATATCCGTGCGGGTAAAATTTTCCGGCAGATCCCGGGTGGAATCATAGAGAAAGTAGCCCCCGGGCAGCAGTTCCTGGTAATCTTTGAACAGGGTCTGACCATTGACGGCCACGGCCATGTCTATTCCTCCCCGTCGGCCCAGAAAACCGTCCTCGTTGACCCGGACTTCATACCAGGTGGGCAATCCCTGGATATTGGAGGGAAAGATGTTTTTCGGGCTGACCGGTATACCGAGGCGAAAGATGGCCCTGGCAAACAGATTGTTCGCACTGGCGGAGCCGGAACCGTTGACATTGCAGAACCGGATAACAAAATCGTTTATTTTGCTTATTTTTTTTACAGTTTTCATTTCTGACCGGCCATAGGTGAATTATAGGTGTATTTTTTCATTTCCCAGGAGGCGGTGGGGCATCTTTCGGCACAGAGTCCACAGTGCAGGCAGACGTTTTCATCCTTGACCATTACCCTGCCCGTGGGGAGTTCTTCCGAGACATAAAGTGCCTGGTCAAGATTGTCTGCCGGAGCAAGAAGACGGGTTCTCAACTCTTCCTCTTCTCCGTTTTCAGTAAAATTGATGCATGAGACGGGACAGACATCCACGCAACCGTCACATTCAATACAGGTTGAATAGTCAAAAACTGTCTGCACATCGCAGTTCAGACACCGCATGGCTTCCCTGTGGCCTTTTTTCCGATCATAGCCGAGTTCAACCTCCAGCAGTCTGTCCTGCAATGATTTAACCCTGTCCACTGTTGGTACGGTAAACCTCCTGTCTTCGGATACCTGGCTGTCGTAAAGCCAGTCGTGCATGTCCATTTTCTGTTCAATCAAGGCAGTTTCGGGCCCCGGTCTGTCATGCAGATCTTTACCCCGGCAGAACAGGTCAATGGAGATGGCTGCCGCATGGCCGTGGGCCACGGCGGTGATGACATTCCTGGGGCCGAAGGCTGCGTCTCCTCCAAAAAAGACATGGGGAAGACTGGACTGGTGGGTGATTTTGTCCACAACGGGCAGTCCCCGGTCATTCATTTTGATGCCGGTTGACTCTTCTATCCAGGGAAAGGCATTCTGTTGACCCACGGCCAGAAGAACAAGGTCGCATTCAGTAAATACAGGCTCTTCTCCCGTGGAGAGAAGCGTTCTTTTACCGTTGTCATCATAGGTTGCTTTTACCCTGTCAAAAAGCATTCCGGTAAGTTTGCCGTTTTTGACAACAAATTCGAGGGGAGAGTGATTGTCGATGATCGGGATTGATTCCGCCTCGGCATCTTCGATTTCCCAGGGTGAGGCCTTCATGTCTTTACGCGGACTTCTGACGAATACCCTGACATCCATGCCACCCATGCGCCTTGCCGTTCTGCAGCAGTCCATGGCGGTATTGCCGCCCCCCAGGACTATTACTTTTTCGGGGACCCGGGTGATATGCCGATAGAGTACCCCGGCAAGCCAGTCAATGCCTATAAAGATTGACTCATCCCCTTCCTTTCTGCCCGGCAGATCGGGAAGATCCCGCCCCCTGGGAGCACCTGTTCCGATAAAAACGGCATCATAATTTCTGTCCAGAATTGCCTGCAGGCTGTCCACGTAGGTGTCAAAAATTGTGTTGACCCCCATGTCAAGAATGCGGTCTACTTCCTCGTTAAGTACTTTCTCGGGCAATCTGAACGAGGGAACCTGGGTGCGGACAAAACCACCCGCCTTTGACTGATCGTCATAAAGGTCGATGCTGTAGCCGAGCTGCAGGAGATCCCGGGCAACCGTGAGAGAGGCAGGACCACCTCCGATCAAGCCTATTTTTTTACCGTTTTTTTGGGCAGGAACTTCGGGTGTGAAGCGGGTTTCCGGGTTTTTGTGGTCGGCGGCAACCCTTTTCAGGCGGCAGATGGCAACCGGTGTTTCTTCAACCCGCAGGCGCCGGCAGGCAGGTTCACAGGGGCGGTCGCAGATTCTTCCCAGAATGCCGGGAAAAACGTTGGACTGCCAGTTGATGGCAAAGGCCTCGTCATATTTGCCGTGGCTGATCAACCGGATATATTCCGGAACCGGTGTATGGGCCGGGCAGGCAAACTGGCAGTCAATGACCTTATGGAAGTACTCGGGATGGGAGATGTCTGTCGGTTTCAAAAATGACTCCTCTAACGGTATTTGCGAGCCGCAGGAAAAAACGGCCCGATTGAAATAGACCTGTCTCTTATATTATAGGGATTCAGCATAAAGGAGCAAATAAAAGGTAATTATTCACAGGTACCCCGGCTTTTCACGGTCTCTTTTGTCCGCACAGGTTGGCTACAGCGAAGAAGAGCCTGCAAAATCTGCGGCACCTGTGAGCAATTACAGTTCAAAAGTAATAAAATCATAGAGTTGCTGCTCATGTGACCAATTACAATAAATGATTGGCACCTAAAATCCTGCAATTGGCAAGTTCGGAGTTGCGCTACCTGTGAAAAATATCAAGTCGCCGTCACTTTATTCGGATGAAGTGCAGGTTTTAGGTTTTATGGTTTTTCAGGGAGTATACGCACAGCCCCTTTATCAGCTGAAGAGGCAAACAGGGCATAGGTCTTCAGGGCAGTCGATATTGGTCTGTCACGGTCCGTAGGAGAAAAGGCGTTCGATCCTCTTGCCTCTTCTCTTTCCCGTCGTTTTTTTAACTCTTCTTCTGATACGGCCAGGTTGATTGTTCGGGCGGGGATATCAATTTCTATTGTATCACCGTCTTCAATCAGGGCAATTGCGCCTCCTGCCGCCGCCTCGGGGGAGACGTGACCGATGGAAAGACCAGAGGTGCCCCCGGAAAATCGGCCGTCGGTGATCAGGGCGCATTCCGCCCCCAGGTGAATTGACTTGAGGTAGGAGGTGGGGTAGAGCATCTCCTGCATGCCTGGTCCGCCTTTAGGGCCTTCGTAGCGGATGACAATGACATCTCCGCTCTTAATTTTGTCACCGAGGATGGCATCACAGGCTGCCTCCTGGGAGGAATATACCCTGGCGGTTCCGTTGAAAACAAAAATTGAGGGGTCAACTCCCGCCGTTTTAACAATGCAGCCATCTACTGCAATATTGCCAAAGAGTACGGCAAGGCCACCATCTTTACTGTAGCAATGGTCAATATCCCTGATACAACCTGCGCTTCTGTCCAGGTCCGCCTTTTCATACGCACGTTCCTGGGAGCCGAGAACAAGGTTTTTGCCCTGGTTCCCCGGGCCGCTCAGATAAAGTTCATCCGCTCCGGAATCGTGGTCTTCCCGTTTGATGTCCCACCTGTCCAGGGTTGCCTTCAAGGTGGGGCTGTCCACCCGGCAGACATTTGTATCCAGCAGGCCGCCCCGCTCAAGTTCGCCGAGGATTCCCATGATCCCTCCCGCCCGGTTAACATCTTCAATGTGATAGTGGGAGGAAGGAGAGACCTTGCAGAGATTGGGAACTTTTCTGGAGAGGGAATCGATATCGGCCATGGTGAAATCGACTCCCGCTTCATGGGCTATGGCCAGCAGATGGAGCACAGTATTTGTGGAGCCTCCCATGGCGATGTCAAGGGACATTGCATTCATAAAGGCTGCGTGGGAGGCAATTGATCTGGGCAATACAGAATCGTCACCTTTCTCATACCATGCGGCGGCCATCTCGACGATACGTTTTGCTGCTCTCTCAAAGAGCAGCCTGCGGTTTTTATGGGTCGCGACAACAGTGCCGTTGCCGGGCAGGGCCAGGCCCAGAGCCTCATTGAGGCAGTTCATGGAATTGGCTGTGAACATCCCGGAGCAGGAACCGCAGGTGGGGCATGCGCACCGTTCCACAGCTTCCACCTCTTCATCGCTTATTTCCCTGTCAGCGGCCATGACCATGGCATCCACCAGGTCATATTTTTTTTCGCCGTCTCTTCCCGCTTCCATGGGACCGCCCGACACAAAAATTGTCGGGATATTGAGGCGCATGGCAGCCATCAGCATACCGGGTGTTATCTTGTCACAGTTGCTGATGCAGATCATGGCATCGACGGTATGGGCATTGCACATGTATTCGACACTGTCGGCGATCAGATCCCGGGAAGGCAGAGAATAGAGCATACCGGAATGGCCCATGGCAATACCATCGTCAATGGCGATGGTGTTGAACTCGGCTGCAAAACAGCCTTTTGCTTCTATGATGTTTTTTAAATGCTGACCGATTTCGTGGAGATGAACATGACCGGGAACAAACTGGGTAAAGGAGTTGACAATGGCTATAACGGGTTTGCCGAAATGTTCTTCCTTCATGCCGTTCGCCCGCCAGAGACTCCGTGCACCGGCCATTCTTCTGCCTGTTGTGGTTGTTGCGCTGCGCAATTGGATTGTCATGAAAATACCCCGGATGAATATTTCCGATCCCGGGACACGCAGGAGCCGGAAACGAGAAATGAGTGGATAAAATAAAAAAAAACTTGTAACTCTTGAGAGATTATAGACAATATACTATGAAAGTGTAGTGGAGTGTACCTAAATAATGCTCATCGCCGGAGTTTGTCAGTATTTGATGGTGATGTGGAGTCCCGACTCTCCGGTTCCGGGTGAGTCTGATTTTCTGGGAATAATTGTATAGAATTCCGTGTGATCTTTCAGGCAAAAGTTTACAGGGGAAAATAAAGGGATTTATTGGGGAATTGCATGAAAAAAACGGAGATTGATTATTGGATAACGGCAATGCTTGAGTCCCACAGTCACGTTTCTGATCTGAACATTACTGTCGGAAAAGAACTGCAGGTTGAGTCGGCCGGCCAGCTTGTGCCGGTGGACGTCATTCCACCGGTCCATGAACTGACGCCCTTTCAGACGGAGACCTTTGCGCTCAATCTGATCGGCAGCAATAAACGACTGCTGAGGGACCTTGTGGAAACCGGCTCATGCGATCTTTCCTATTCCCTGACGGACAAGGCCCGCTTCAGAGTAAATATTTTTACCCAGAAAGGGTATTTCACCACTGTCCTGAGAAAACTTGAAACAGAAGTGCCGTCCATCGAGTCAATGCAGTTTCCTGATGCCTTCGGTAAAATGGCTGCGGAACTGAATGGTTTGATTCTGTTTACCGGTGCGACCGGAACCGGTAAGACAACTTCACTTGCTGCCCTTCTTGACCGCATAAATCATGAACGTTCAGTTCATGTGGTTACCCTGGAGGATCCCATTGAATATGTCCATGAACAGCATAGGGCAACTTTTAACCAGCGGGAGCTTGGTAATGACTTCAGTACTTTTGCGGTCGGAATGAGGGCTGCCCTGCGTCAGGCTCCGAAGGTTCTCCTCGTGGGTGAGATGCGGGACAGGGATACCATGGAAATCGGTCTGACAGCCGCGGAAACAGGTCATCTTGTATTGTCAACTCTCCATACCATTGATGCCGGGCAGACGATAAACAGAATCCTGGGTATGTTCGAACAGGAAGAACAGCCCCAGGTGCGTAACAGGCTGGTGGATACAATCAGATGGATTGTGGGCCAGCGCCTCCTGCCAAGGGTAGGGGGAGGGCGGATTGCAGCTATGGAAATTCTCAGAACCAGTCTCCGGGTGAAGGATCTCATTCTCAACGGAGAGACGGAAGACAAGACATTTTATAATATTATACGTGAAGGTTCGGCGCTGGATATGCGTACATTTGATCAGCATATTCTCGAATTGTTCAGCCGTGGTCTGATTACTGAAGAAAGTGCGATTACCTACTGTTCCCAGCGCAATGAAATGACAAGGGGAATTGACCGGTTGAAAGCGGAAAGAGGCGAGGCGACGTCTTCCCTCTCCGATCTGATGATGGAGGACGAAGACGAGGATGAATTCGGTTTTTCCAGGCGGTGAGAATGGAGGGTGAAATGATTGTTGATTGTCCCCATTGCGGGAAGCGGCTCAAAATGAGCGGCAAATTTCGGGAAAGTATCAGGAAGCTGGGGCCGGGAAAGAAGATCAGGATTAAATGTGTTCAATGTTCAAATTCTTTTGGTCTGGAAACGGATCGTCTGATGTCGGAAGCAAAAGAGGCAGGGCGGGAAAAACAGGATAACCCGGCGGGAAATGGTGTTCAGCCTCCGGATGCTCCTGATCTTTCGTGGCTCAAGGATGGAATTTTTGAAGATACGGATGTGGTGGAGGATATTCCCCAGACCCTTGTCCTTATGCCTGATGTCCCCGAAAGGAAAGTTGTGATCGAGGCTGCAGAGAAATTCGGATACAGGGTGGAAATGGCAGACACGCCTGACCAGGCCATTGCCAAGATGCAGTTTGTCAATTTTGCTTCTGTCTTTCTCCATAGCGGGTTTGAGCCCCAAGGGATAGAATCGGGTCTCTTTCATCAATATATGCGAAATCTCAAAATGGCCAGGCGCAGATTTATTTTCTATGTGCTGATCGGCTCGGAATTCAAGACACTTTATAATCTGCAGGCTCTGGCCTGTTCTGCTAATCTTGTTGTTAATGACGCCGAGATTCCCTATATAGAAACCGTGTTGAGAAAAACAATACCGGAATATGAGGCACTGTTCGGTCCCCTGATGGAAGAACTGCGTGTCGCCGGTAAAGAATAACCGGGTCTGTGGTTGAAGCAAAGATAACTTTGAAAAATTGCCTTTTGGTCCGATTCCCCTGTACCCCGGTCTCAACCGGAAAATCTGATTTTCCTGAATCTGTCACTGATTCAGGATTTTTCAAGGCACCCATTAAAATTACGGGCATCACAGATGCCTGAGGTGGTAAATAATAGATGATAAAACAAGATATTCTGTCTGCCGGAAGTAAAATAAAGCAGTTGGCGCGCACCGGAAAATTGAAGCTGGGCAGAATGCTGGGTGGAAAGAAGAAACGTGTTGAAGATGAGCCGCAAAAGGTGACGGCAGATGCGGAAAGTCGGGAAAAAAAGAAACCTCAGGTGAAACAGCCGCATGAGAACAGCCGTTCTTCTGTTCCCCGAAAACGTCGCAGGAAAAAACCGTGGAGCCTGGGTAAATTCCCTGTTGATCCGGTTCCCGGAAAAACTCGTTTCCACGATTTTGATATTCCTCTCCAGGTGATGAGGGCAATAGCCGACCAGGGTTTTAAATATTGCACCGCCATTCAGGAAAAGGCCCTTGCCGACGTTCTGGCGGGCAGGGATCTTGTGGGTAAGGCCAATACCGGTACAGGTAAAAGTGCGGTATTTCTCATTGCCATTCTGGCCAGGTTACTGCAGGAAGAAAAGGAAAGAGGCGGGGCTGTGAAAGGGGTCCGGGCTCTGGTACTGGCCCCGACCAGGGAACTGGTCATGCAGATCGCAAAGGACGCTGAAGGGCTGGCCAAATACTGTAACCTTGCCGTGAGACCGGTTTACGGTGGTGTTGACTATCGCAAACAGATGGACAGCCTGCGCAATAAGAGATGTGATCTGGTTGTGGCTACTCCCGGACGTCTGATTGATTTTCTGGGGAAAAATGTTCTCTCTTTGAGTAAATGCTCCATTCTCGTCCTGGATGAGGCGGATCGTATGCTGGATATGGGGTTTATTCCCGATGTCCGGAGAATTGTGGGGCGAACACCACACAGGGAAAAGCGGCAGACCATGCTGTTTTCCGCAACCGTGCCGGAGGATGTCAAACGACTGGCCATGCAGTGGTGTGTTGAACCGAAAATGGTAGAGGCTGAACCGGAACAGGTGGCAGTTGAAACGGTGGAGCAGGTGGTTTATCTGGCAACTTCTGAAGATAAATATTCAATTCTCTACAATCTTATCAGGCAGAACGAAGAGGAGAGAATCATTGTCTTTGCCAATATGAAGAATGAAACAAAAAGGCTGGCAGACAGGCTGAAACGAAATGGTATTGACTGTGTTCTCCTCTCCGGGGATGTTCAACAGAATAAACGAATGACGAGGCTTGAGCAGTTCCGCTCCGGTAAGGTGAAAGTTCTTGTGGCTACGGATGTTGCCGGAAGAGGCATACATATCGAGGGCATCACCTTTGTTGTTAATTACACCCTGCCGTATGAACCTGAAGATTATGTGCATCGAATCGGGCGGACTGGCCGGGCTGGAGCGGCGGGACGGGCTGTGAGCTTCGCCTGCGAGGAAGGTTCTTTTTACCTTCCGGATATTGAAGAATATATCGGCAGAAAACTCGACTGTGTTCAGCCGGATGAGTCTCTTCTCGTCACTCCGCCGAAACCCCGCAAAGCTGCACCCGTGAAAAAGGGGAGTTCTTACCGGAGGCGGGGAGGAAAGAAGAGAAACCACTCACGAAAATCCAGGAATGAGGTAAAAAAATAATTCTGATTACCCATGAAACTCAGGCTGACTGGGGATGCGGTTTTCAGGCGGAACCGACAACCGAGAATTCAGGAGAATAGAGTTATTCATAAAAAAACAGACATTTTTCAGCAAGTATCTTGTTCTTTCGAATAAAAGTTGATATAAAGTAATGTTCAAATCGGTGAAGGTTACTTTCCTGTCCGGAAGGTGGCCTTGTTTTCTTTTGGCACTCCCCGTGTGAAGGGAGATGCTGTAATCTTAACCCGTTGGCCTCTGGTCTGCAAAAAGAGAAAATCCATGACAGAAGAATTGAAACAATCAACCCCGGGCGGTGATGAAGATCTGAGCTTTGCAGAGCTCTTTGAAATGGAAGAAAATAACAAGGTGGTCGCTGTTGGCGATGTGGCCATGGGCACTATAATCGGTGCCGTTGATGATTATTTTCTTGTTGATGTGGGTGATAAGGCTGAAAGCTATATCGCTAAATCCGAGTTTCGCCAGGAAGATGATGCCGAAATAAAAGTCGGTGATGTTTTTGAGGTGTTTGTAGAACGCCGAAAAGAGGAAGGCGGACTGCTTCTGTCACGGGAGAAGGCCATTGCGATCAAGGTCTGGGAGAAGATTGCCGAGATCCAGGAAGCCGATGGTATTATAGAAGGTCGGATTGAAAGTCGTGTGAAAGGCGGAATGTCCGTGGATATCGGTGTCCCCGCCTTCCTGCCCTATTCCCAGATTGATTTGCGGCCCGTCAAGGATCTTGACGCTCTCATAGGACAGGTTTTTGAATTCAAGATCCTGAAATTCAATCGTAAGCGGAATAATGTTGTTATTTCCCGCCGTGCCATTCTTGAAGAAGAGCGCCAGAAACTGCGTGAACAAATGCGTTCCAAGCTTGAAGAAGGCCAGATCATCAAGGGTGCCATCACCAATATCACCGATTACGGTCTCTTTATTGATATGGGCGGAATGGACGGTCTCTGTCATATCACTGATCTTTCCTGGGGGCGGGTTTCTCATCCTGCCAAGCTGTACAAGGTTGGCGAGGAACTGGAAGTAAAAGTACTTAAATACGACAAGGAAAAAGATCGTGTTTCTCTCGGTGTCAAGCAACTTCGCGACGATCCTTGGGAGACTGTGGTTGAAAAATATCCCGTTGGTGAAAAGACAACCGGGAAGGTTGTATCGATAACTGATTACGGTGTATTTGTAGAGCTTGAAGAGGGCGTCGAGGGGCTTATTCATGTTTCTGAAATGACCTGGTCTAAGAAGCCGCGTCATCCGTCCAAGATGGTTGCCGTGGGGGATGAGCTTGAGATAATGGTGCTTAATATCGAAACGGAAACCAAGCGGATATCCCTTGGCATGAAGCAGCTGCAGCCCAACCCGTGGGATCTCGTCACCGAGAACTATCCTGTCGGTTCCATTATTGAAGGAAAAATTAAAAATATTACAGATTTTGGTGTCTTTATCGGAATTGAGGAGGGTATTGACGGACTTATCCATGTCTCCGATCTTTCCTGGACCGAGCGAATCAAGCATCCTTCCGAGAAGTACACCAAGGGTGAGACGATTCAGGCGGTTGTTCTTAAAATCGACAAGGAGAATGAACGATTCTCCCTCGGTATCAAGCAGCTTGTACCGGATCCGTGGCAGGCCGCTTATAATAATTATCCTTCCGGAACTGTGGTTGAAGGAGAAATCACCAATGTTACCGATTTTGGTGTTTTTGTGAAACTTGAAGAAGGTATTGAAGGCCTTGTTCATGTCTCTGAGATCAGTAAGGACAAGGTAAAGACTCCCATCGGCATGTATCAGGTCGGTGATACCCTTAAGGCTATTGTCATCAATGTTTCAGCAAAAGACCGCAAAATCGGACTCTCTGTGAAGACCCTGGAAGGTGAAGATGAAGAGGCTGCCGTTGAGAAATTCAAGAAGGCAGAGAAGGCACCTGAAAAAACAGCACCTTCGACTTTTGGTGACCTGTTGAAAGCGGCTGCGGAAGGTGGAGATTCTTCAGACGAGGGTTAAGTTTTCCTATTTGACTGAAAATTTCAGGTTGTCTTGCCCTCCGGCAGGACAACCTTTTTTTATAGGTAATTCCGTGATCCGTCAGGTTACGGTCTGTGACTTGTAATATTCTAAAACGTATTGATTATGTTGAAAAAAGAACTTGTAGACAGGGTGAGTAATGAGCTTGCCATGCAGAAACAGGATATAGGGCTTGCTGTGGATATTTTACTTGAAACTATGGCTGGTGCCCTGGTGGATAACAGGAGAATAGAATTGCGCGGGTACGGCAGTTTCTCGGTGAGAAGCAGAAAGCCCAGGTCAACCAGGAACCCCAGAACTGGAAAAATCATGAATATTCCGGAGCGGAAAACGCTTCATTTCACCATGAGTAAATCTCTGAAAGAGGCACTGATCAGCGAAACGGACTAACGTCCCCTTTGCCTTCACGGAGGATTTCCGGATAATCTCCGGTCAGGTCAATAACGGAAGAGGGATCAGGATAGACAGGGCCGCCGTCAATGATCAGGTCGACCCTGTTTTTCAGGTATTCTTCAATTTCAAAAGGTTCAGAAAGCAGGTATTCTTCTTCCTGGAGCTGCACACTGGTATTGATGATAGGGTTGCCGAGAGTTGTCAGCAGGAGTTGACAGATAGGATGGCCCGGAACCCTTATGCCGACGGTTTTCTGTTTTGTGGCCATCATTTTCGGGACCAGTTTTGTGCCCGGGAGGACGAAGGTGTAAGGACCGGGCAGATTCTTTTTCAGCAGTCTGTAAGCACTGTTTGAAACATGGGCGTACTGGCTGATATGTTTCAGATCGGAGCACATGAATGAAAAAGGTTTCTGTCTGGACCTGTTTTTCAGTTTTATGATACGTTTGATCGCTTTCTGGTTTTTCAGGTCACAACCGATCCCGTAACCTGTATCGGTTGGATAGCATATTACCTGGCCGTTTTTCAGTCGCTTTATAACCTGGTCGACAAGTCGTTGTTGTGGATTGTGTGGATTTATAGCAAGAAGCATAATGTCGGTTTTACAAATTTATTCCTGAATCGTAACTGCTCACAGGGTTAAAAACCCAATGTTTTTTAAATTGTAATTACTCAAAAGATACACAAGTTTTTTCAGGCTTTATTGCCCGCAACAGCAGATCTGGCCGGGAAAAAGAGACCGGAAAAGCCGGGGTACCGTGGGTAATTCCCTTTGAATCCACCGGGACCCCATGGTGATGATTCCTGGATTTAAACTGTATTCAACAAACAGAAAAAGGGATTATACATCAAATTTCTTTTTTGGCTGTTAAAAAATTATATATATAAACCTGAGTTCTGCAGATGAAATTTCATAAGGAGGGCAGGGGAATTATGATTTTCTCTGTACCTCCAGTCCTGATGAGGAGGGACCATGTTACCGGATCATATTGAAACAGCGCTTACATTTGACGATTTGCTCCTTGTACCCTCTGCTTCGGAGGTTTTGCCCAATGAGGTGAGTTTGAGAACCAGGCTGACGGATACTCTCTTTCTCAATACTCCCCTGGTCAGTTCAGCTATGGACACCGTCACGGAACATCGTACGGCAATAGCCATGGCCAGGGAAGGCGGCATGGGAATTATCCATAAGAACATGACCATTGAGCAGCAGGTTCTGGAGGTTGAGCGGGTGAAAAAGTCTGAATCGGGGATGATCATCGATCCGATTACCGTCACCCAGAGCCAGTCGGTGGCTGATGTTCAGAAAATTATGAGCATGTACAAGATTTCGGGTCTGCCGGTTCTCCATGGGGGGAAGCTTGTGGGGATTGTAACCAACCGGGACCTGCGTTTTGTTTCCGATGATGGCCTGCGGGTTTCCGATGTCATGACCAGCAAGAACCTGGTCACCGCCAGGGTAGGCATTGACCTGGAACACTCCAAAGCCCTGCTCCACGAACACCGGATTGAAAAACTGCTTGTTGTGGATGATGATGGCGCCCTCAAGGGGTTGATTACTATCAAGGATCTGGAAAAAATCAAAAAATATCCCCTGGCAGCAAAGGATCAGTTCGGTCGTCTGCTGGTGGGGGCTGCCATGGGAGTGGGTCCACAGCTTGAAGATAATGCCGGGAAGCTGCTGGAAGTGGGTGTTGATGTGGTTGTCATTGACTCGGCCCACGGTCATTCAAAGGGAGTTATTGAAGCTGTGGCGAGGGTGAAAAAAGAATATCCGGAACTCCCGGTTATTGCGGGAAATGTTGCCACGGCAGAAGGTACGGCGGATCTGATCAGTGCCGGTGCCAATGCGGTGAAAGTCGGGATCGGCCCTGGTTCAATCTGTACAACCAGGATAGTGGCCGGTGTCGGTGTGCCCCAGATGACGGCTATCCGAAACTGTGTCAAGGTGGCAAATGAGCATAATATACCGATTATCGCCGATGGCGGCATCAAACATTCCGGAGACCTGGCCAAGGCCATTGGAGCCGGAGCTTCCACTGTCATGCTGGGCAGTATGTTTGCCGGAACTGACGAAACACCGGGAGATACCTTTTTATATCAGGGCAGGACATATAAAGGGTATCGCGGCATGGGGTCTTTAGGGGCCATGAGCCAGACCGAAGGGTCAGCTGACAGGTATTTCCAGGCTGAGGTCAATGCCTCTTCCAAACTTGTTCCTGAAGGAATCGAGGGTAAGGTACCCTACAGAGGCCCCATTTCAACCGTTATCTACCAAATGCTTGGCGGGTTGAGATCAGGAATGGGTTATGTGGGTGCGTCTACTATTGAAGAACTGCAGAAGCGCGCAAAGTTTGTACGTATTTCCGCGGCAGGCCTGCGTGAATCCCATGTTCATGATGTTATTATCACCAAAGAGGCTCCCAACTATCGGACTGCCTAGGAGGCTGTCAGAGAAAGTCCTTTTTCCCCAATTCTGCGTTATTGTGAAAAATAATGCCTGATATTGCGTGTATGACTGTGCTTGTTTTTTCAAAATAGTTTGATTTGAAAAAAATGGTTGTTCTCGGACAGTCTCCCAGGGGTAATTTCGATTATTTTTCTTACTGAAAGTGAGCAATTATGACTATGCATGATGAAAATATCCTCATCCTCGATTTCGGTTCCCAGACAACCCAGCTTATTGCAAGGCGAATCCGGGAACAGAAGGTTTACAGCGAAATACATCCCTTTTCAATTACCCTTGAGAAAATCCTTAAGCTGGCTCCTGCCGGAATTGTACTGTCCGGAGGCCCGTGTTCTGTCTATGATAAGGATGCCCCCCATTGTGATCCGGCAATTCTGGAACTTGATATCCCTGTTCTCGGAATATGTTACGGTGCCCAGCTGATGATCCAGCAGTTGGGCGGCAAGGTGGAAAATGCCGAGAAAAGAGAGTTCGGTAAGGCCTATCTGTCAGCGAATTTCAGTGAAGGGCTTTTTGCCGGACTTGAAATGGGTGAGGCAAAACACCAGGTGTGGATGAGCCATGGGGACAGGATCGAAGTCATTCCCGACGGTTTTGAGGTCACGGCTGTCAGTGACAATTCTCCGTATGCCGCATTGAGACACAGGGAAAAACCCTTTGTTGCTGTCCAGTTTCACCCGGAGGTGGCCCATACGCTCATCGGGACGGATGTGTTGAGGAATTTTATCTTTGGAATCTGTAACTGCAGTCCCAGTTGGACCATGCAGTCATTTATAGAAAAACACACGGCTGAAATCCGTGAAAAGGCAGGGAATGACAAGGTCATCTGCGCTCTTTCCGGCGGGGTGGACAGCTCCGTGGCGGCAGCCATCGTCCATCGGGCTGTAGGAGATAATCTGACCTGCATTTATGTGAATAACGGCTTGATGCGGGAAGGGGAATCCCAGTCAATTCTTCGTTTTTTCAAGGAGAAGAGTAAGCTTAACGTGATTGATGTGGATGCTACTGATTTCTTTCTGGGTGAGCTTGCCGGGGTCAAGGATCCTGAAGTGAAGCGTAAACGTATCGGATTGGGATTTATCAGGATCTTTGAAGAAGAAGCAAAAAAAATTGGTGGTGTGAAATACCTGGCCCAGGGGACATTATATCCGGATGTGATTGAATCAGTCTCCTTTCGGGGAGAGGCGCCCATCAAGTCCCATCATAATGTGGGAGGCTTGCCGGAGATCATGCAGCTGGAGTTGATCGAACCCCTTCGTGAACTCTTCAAGGACGAGGTCAGAGAGCTTGGTCTGGAGCTGGGATTACCGGAAGAGGCCATCTACCGGCAGCCGTTTCCGGGGCCGGGGCTCGGTATCAGAATCATGGGAGAGGTTACGGATGAGAGATTACGCATTCTCAGGCAGTCCGATGTGATTGTCCTGGACGAAATGAGGAAGGCGGGCTGGTACAGAAAGGTCTGGCAGTCCTTTGCGGTCCTGCTGCCCATTCAGACTGTGGGAGTTATGGGAGACGGGCGGACCTATGAACATGTCATTGCCATTCGTTGTGTTGATTCGCGGGATGCTATGACCGCTGACTGGTCCAGACTGCCATATGATATTCTCGGAGAGATTTCATCGAGGATCATCAATGAGGTTCGTGGGGTCAACCGGGTGGTTTATGACATCTCCTCAAAACCGCCGGCTACTATTGAGTGGGAATAGATTATGCTTAAATCCGGAATTTATGTGGACGCGGAAAATATCCGCATGTGCGGCGGATACGGCATGCGTTACGATGTACTGGTTGAGCTTGCCGGTGGTGGAAATTCCACTCTGCTCCGGGCCAATTCCTACCTGGCAGAGGACAGGGAACGGACGAAAACTGATCCGGAATACCGGCAGAAACTGTACAGGTATCACGATGTTATCCGCCAGTGTGGTTTCAAGGTTATTAAAAAATATGTGAAACATTTTATTGATGATGAAGGGATCCTGACGACCAAGGCCAATGCGGACATGGATCTGGCCATTGACGCCCTGCTCCAGGCCAGGAATCTGGATCGTATCATCCTGCTTACGGGAGATGGTGATTTTATCCGTTTGATTCTGGCCCTGCAGAACATGGGATGCCGGGTGGAAGTGATCGGTTTCAAACATGTGAGCAATGAGCTGAAAGAGGCGGCAGACAGTTTTCTCTCGGGTTACCTGGTTCCGGGGTTGCTGCCGATCACCACCACGAACGGAGAAAACCGTCAAAGGGGGATTCCAATCAATTACAATCCTGAGCGGGGGTTCGGATTCATGCGTTATTACACTCTTACAGGTAAAGGGTTGGAAGCGCAGTCGGTTTTTTTTCACTGCTCCAAGGCAGTGGATATTAACGATTCCCTCTTTCTTGATTCTGCCAATATTTTTGAGTTTACAATTATTACCAATCCGGATAACAACAGCAGAACCGAGGCCTGGGATATCCAGCTTCTGGATGAATAAGCTGCTGCGGGGAGCTGAGTAAAATGGACATGGCTATATTGCTGGTAGCCGATGTGGGTGGCACGAAAAGTGAGGTGGCACTCTACGAAATCACCTCCAGGACGTTTACCTTTCTGACCGGCAAACGCTATGTCAGCAGTCAATTTTCATCTCTGAGAGAGGTGATCGCCACTTTTCTGGCCGATATGGGAACAACGCCGCAGTTCGCAGTCCTCGGCGTTGCGGGGGTGGTGAGCGGCAGAACTGCAGTCCTGACAAATCTGGAATGGGAGAGAATAGACTGCACTGTTCTCGAAAAACGATTTGGTTTTACAGAAACAGTTCTTGTCAATGATTTGACCGCCCTGGCCGGCGCGCTTCCACTGCTGGCGGAAGATGATCTGGTTGAATTGAAGCCGGGGACAGCGTTTGACAATGAAATAAAAGGCGTTCTCGCTCCAGGTACCGGTCTGGGCCAGGGATTTCTCATCGAGGGTGACGGCCGTTTTTTTGCCAGGGGATCGGAAGGCGGGCACGTGGATTTTGGGCCGGTAACGGAGACTGAACTGGCTCTTCTTACCTGGATGCGCCGGAAAAAGCAGCCGGTCAGTTATGAAAATTTTCTCTCCGGCCCCGGTATTTCTCTTATTTATGATTTCTGTCGGGAATACTATCGTTTTGCAGGGGCAGGAGATGATACTGCTCTTCTGGCCGGTGATGGTGACCGGACACCTGCAATTGTGGAGCTGGGAGTGCAGAAGGAGTGCCCCTGGTGCCGCAGGAGCCTGGAGCTTTTTCTGGCAATGCTCGGCAGTGAAGCGGGAAACCTCGCCCTGAAACTGTCCGCGCGGGGCGGTATCTATATCGGCGGGGGTATTGTTCCCCGGTTATCCGGCAGAATTTCGTTTGATACTTTTTTAAATAGATTTGTTGACAAAGGGCCCATGGCAGAGCTGTTGCGTCAGATTCCTGTAAAGCTGATAGTACGAAAGGAGGCAGCTCTTCTTGGTGCGGTCAGAATCGGTCAGCTCTTTCTGCAGTCATGAACGGAGTGGAGAAGAATCCGGAACTTATGCAGGCTGTGGAGCAGTTCTGTCCCCAATATCCCCATTGTTCCATTGAAATTATCAGGAAAGGCAATATTAATACTACCTGCCTGGTCCAGTCCGGTTCCCGGAAAATTATTCTGCAGCGCATTTCCGCCAGTGTTTTCCCGGAGCCGCGTCATGTCATAGAAAATTTTTTTTCACTTATCGCCCATTTAGAAAAAAAGTGCAGAAATATTGACAGGAAATGGCTGTTCGCCAGACCGGTGTTGACCACCGGGGGCGACAAGTTTTTCAGGGATGGTATTGGAGGTTTCTGGAGAGCCCAGACGTACCTGGATCATCAACCTCTGATGTTGCCTCTTTCTGCCTCCCGGGCAGAACAGATAGGTGATGCTCTCGCGTTTTTTCATGGGCTTGTGGCTGATCTGACCTTGTCGGAACTGCATGATCCCCTGCCCGGATTTCATAATCTTTCTCATTATCTCAACCAGTTTAATGCACTCCGTGCCAAAGAGCAGGCAATGAATGAGGACTGGTTGTACTGTTTTCATGCAGTGGAAAGGTACCGTAGTCGTGCGACTTTCTTTGACCGGGCAAAAGAGAAGGGGATACTCAAAGATCAAGCGGTGCATGGCGACCCCAAGATTGATAATTTTATTTTTCACACGGATTCGGCTGGGAGTGGCCTGATTGATCTCGACACGGTTGCGGCCGGACTTGTCCAGTTTGATCTCGGAGACTGTCTTCGTTCCTGCTGTAACAGTACAGGTGAGGATCATTCCGGGAAAACTGCTGTCCGTTTTGACATGGATATCTGTCGGGGAATTCTGACGGGGTATTTAAAATCAGTGTATAGCCGCCTTTCCCCGGTGGAGCGCGGTTATATTTACGATGCGGTCCTCCTGCTGACCTTTGAGCTGGGTTTACGTTTTTTTACCGATCATCTCGCTGGTGATACATATTTCAAGGTGGATCAACCGGGAGAGAATCTGCAGCGGGCTGTAGTCCAGTTCAGGCTGGCTGAAGAAATAGAGAACCATGAAAAAGAAATTCGAGAAGCCGCCGAGGGTTGATCTGTAAATAGGTTTGTTATTTCATGTAATTATCCGCTGCATAAATATAATTGCTGATTATTTCATGGAGGTGGGGCTGTAGATTTTCAAATTCGACACCTATCCTGGTGGCATGTTTTTCCTTTTTCAGGTTACGTATGATGCCGTGTATTTTCTGCTCTTCAGTTGTGCCGGGAAGCAGGCATCGCAGGTGAACGCGGTCATGTATGTTCAACTGAGGTAATTTCCGGTTCTTCGCGTTTTTTATTTGACAGAGACAACCGGAAATGCTGAGATCCGTCAGAGCTCCATAGCACTCCGGCTGTGACCCCGGATGAAAGGTACAGGGAACGAAAATAATGGTTCTTTTTGCCTTTCTCAGTTCATGGTAATGGATGGTTGCGGGATACTCGAGAAAGAGCAGGGGAGAGGGATTGTTCAAGCTTTTCAGCAGC
>NZ_JBPLBA010000269.1:0-14285 GCF_054039375.1 Desulfomarina sp.
CCTCGGCGCAGTCGCCATCGGCGGTCTGCTTGTCGGCACCTTTCTGACCCTGCTTTTTATCCCCCTGCTCTTTATCTGGACTGTAAAAGAAAGCCATGACCATAAAGGGTAAAGAAGCCAGGGTACCTTAAAAAAAACTTACCCATGAAACTCTGCAGAATTGTGGATGTGCCTGCTTTATCAGGTTAGTCTACGGTCAAAAATCACTGGAAATCTCAATTGACAAGAAATTTAAAAAGAAAAATGTCAGTCCAGATTATTTTCAAACCAGTACAAGGTGATTTTTGAAATACTCCTGACAAAACAACCACATCCACAGACTCCCAAACAGCAGGGAGTGTTGTATTTCCTTTATTCCAGAGACCGCCCTGAAAGGCATTTTTCAAGGTGGTCTCAAATCCTTTGCCCGTCACGGGACTTCCAGCCACAATCTCCACGAAAAAACATAACTCCTGCTTGTGAAAAATTGCCCGGAAACAACATTTTATTGAAGGCTGTATCAGGCCTGGAAAGACTCTGTAAAAAAATAATTCGACTAATTTTGTCTTTCGAATTCATTATGATATAATCCATCAACAAAACGATAACCGTTCTTTTACCAGGAGGAAATTCAATGAAATTTATTCGAAACGAGAAGGGTCAGGGAATGACCGAATATATCATTATTGTTGCTGTTGTTGCCCTTGCCTGTGTCGCGGCTTTTTCGTATTTCGGCAAAACAGTTCGCAACCAGACTGCAGCCATGAGTGAATCACTTGCCGGTGATACAGGAGCCGCAGGCGATGCCATTGGTGCTGCGAAAGATTCTGCAGACCAGGCTGCCACCGAGGGTGGAACAGATGTGACTCTGAAGGACTACAACACACGTGAAGCGGGTGGTAAAAAATAAAAACCACAGGCTGTGGGGAGACGGTTGGGTTATGCAGAACATGGGCGGACTGGATCGTCGTTGTCAGTAAAGAACATAAGCAAACTGCAAACCCGACCTTTCACGGACAGAAATCAGGGAATGAAAAAAGAAGCTGTCGCAGATTTTATGCCATAATTCTTTTTCCGGATAAGTAACAGGATGGTATCGGCCATTGCAACTGAGTAACAACAAAGGACAGTCATCTGTTTTTCTGCTGACTCTTATCGGCGTCGTCCTCCTCAGCACCATATTCCTCTTTCAATCAGGTCGATTGACCAGTGAAAAGATGCAGTTGCAGAATGGCGCTGACGCGGCCGCCTA
The DNA here is from genome assembly GCF_054039375.1 of Desulfomarina sp. Classification (NCBI taxonomy): domain Bacteria; kingdom Pseudomonadati; phylum Thermodesulfobacteriota; class Desulfobulbia; order Desulfobulbales; family Desulfobulbaceae; genus Desulfomarina; species Desulfomarina sp. The sequence continues at coordinate 1,232 of NZ_JBPLBA010000269.1, forward strand.
CGGTGCTGCAACACTGGAAGCACGTGCCCTTAATTTCACCGCCTATACAAACCGTGCCATGGCCGCCAATGAAGTTGCCATAGGCCAGATGGTGGGGATACTCTCCTTTGCGGATGAATTAAAGACATCAGGTCAATATATTGATACCTATGCCGGAATCCTCGAAATAGCGACTTCATGGCTCTTTGCCATTATCACCGTTGGAGATGTCATTGAAGGAATCATCACTGCCATTGTGGAAATTCTTGAAGATATCGGTGACGTAATCGAAGATGTCGGTGAAGGAGCTGAACAGGTCATGGCTGCCATCGCAACCCCTGTCACCTTCGGCCTTACAACAGTAAACCAGGTATACAGCTACAGCCAGGAAATATACCACTCTGTGACTATTGTTCTGGTAACCTCCAATATCCTGAAAAGCCTGGAAGACAATGTGCCGGGAACAACTCCTTTTAACATTCTCAATATGTTTGATAAAAACAAACCGGGTGCCCGTCTCTCAGATTTCGGTCTCCTGGCCCTGGTCGGCCATCTTCCATCCTACCTTAATACTCATACAAAACGATACAGTGCATCAAAACAGAAAAAACCTCACAACAAACCGGGGAAGGACAGCAGACAAATAAAAAAAGATAAAAAAAGGATCGCCCGGGAGAAAAAGAAGATAGAAAACGACAGGAAGAAAATAGCGGAAATACAAAAACAGATAAGCAAAGCTGCAAAAAAAGAAGCCAGAGATAAGGCAAAACTTGCCAAAGCTGAAAGACAATACAAAAAAGACAAGGCAAACTGCGATAAAGAGCAGAACGACACAAAGCATGGGAAATGCAATCAAAAACTGCAGAAAGAAAAGAAGAAAATCAATAAACTCAAAAAACTTGTCGAACAGGACAGAAAGAAAGTCGATAAACTCAAATCAAAACTGCATAACGCCAATATAAAACTCAAAAAAGACAAAAAAGATCTGGCTGCTGCTGAAAAAAAACTGCAGGATGACAGCAAAAAGGGCCATGGTTCCGCAAATGAAGAGAATGAAGGGATGCAGCGGATGGCCGCAACTATCCGGGAGGCAAGGGACCCGTTTTCAAGTGGCGGCCCACCGGTATGGGACAAAGATATTTTTGGCCTGGATTACAAATATTATAACCGTGACTGGGAATTCGGCTTTGGTTTTGACAAAAACCTTCACGTAGGCCCTCTCCATTTCGGCCACCTCAAGCTCTTTCTCGGGCTTGACAGCAAGGGAGGATCCGAAGTCAGACACAAGGGAAACAGCTATGTCTGGTCCGCTATTGACACAGCGGTCCTTGAAGCGGAACTGGTTATCATGGGAATCCCCATTGATCCCGCCATACCAGCAGGCGGTGGCGGTTACCAGGCAACCAACGGAAACGAGAAAGACATCCTCACCCCCCTGGACCTCCCGCCAACCCTGGGTGCTTATGGTAAACCGAAAGCATACGGCAGTGCCGGCTATCCATATGGACGGTGGGTGGCATGGGAAGGTGCGGCACTGGAACTTGAGGAAAATGAGGTGCCGGGATCCCCATACGGTGGGCTTCGGGCATATCGGGACATAAACGATCAGCCAAAGGATGACTCCAGCTTTACACTGCCGTTTGCAGCTCCGTTTTTTATGGTGGGGGTAATCAGGTCATACGATGATATCCACAAAAATGATCCAAAATTCGCAGGAAAACTGAACCTGATCAACGAGCATCCTGAGACCGACCTTGTCGGAGCCATTGCCAAATCGGAGCTCTATTTCAAACGACCGCAGGATCTCAGCTATTTTCTGCGTAGTGATAAAAAAAATGAACTTCCCAATGTTTTCAGCCCATTCTGGCAGGCCAGGCTGGTGAAAACAACAGATTTCGACCGTTTTCTGGCCATGGCAATACAGCACAAAAAAATCTGGCTGCCAAAGCACGAGGCCGAGGAGATACCCGGGATGAAAGGTCTTATCGCCCAACTGGAAAAGATACTCAAACTGTTTTGACCTCGGATATTTAAAGACCAATGAAAAATCAGGGAAAACCCAACATGATTTTCAACATGCAGGGACAGGCGGCAACAGAATTTATTATCGCTTCAGTCTTTCTTCTGATCCCTCTTTTCCTGATTGTGCCCCTGCTTGGAAAATACATAGATATTAAACACGCGGCTATTTCCCAGGCCCGTTTCGAGGCCTGGGAATATACGGTCTGGAACGGTCCCCACGAGCGGGTCATGAACGATATCAAAAGAAGCCAGAGTGCCAAAACCGCACAGTACACCGACACCCGTAAAAAAGGATTGCTCTACTTCTTCAGCGACCCCACGGATCCAGCCTACGGAAAACCATCCATGCAATTCAGGCACAACCCCGTATGGTTTGACCACAGGGGAGATTCGCTGTTCACTGAGCCAGGACAAATCATTACGGGTGGAGCCATCGCGGAACACAAAACCCCTGACGGCCTGAAAGGAATACTGGATTTTATCTTTGATCTCTTCAATGATGTGACCACACTTTTTGGCGATATAATGGAATTCGTCCATGTGGATGCCAAATTTGATGCAATATATACTAAAGGATATTTTACATCAGACGTCACCATTGAAACCCGCTCCATTGATGATATCCTGCCACGCTATTCACTCTCTGATGTGAAAACTGAAAACACCCCAACCCCCCTTCAAATCACGGCAAAGGCTTCTGTCCTTACGAATGGCTGGAACAGCGGCAGCACGGAAAACGCAACGGCTGAAACCAGGGGACTGGTTTTCACCGCTGCATTAAAACCGATCAGCGATAGTGTGAATGGCATAATATCCGGTCTCAACTCAACTCTCTCCCATATTCCGTTTCTGGAAATACAACTGCCCTCGGCACCGGATTTCGGCTACGTCAAAGATGACCTCGTTCCGTATGAATATATTGAGGGAAATTCAAAAAAACTAAAGAACCATGAGGGGTTATATTACTATGAATAAACAACCTCTCCTCTACTGTCTCCTTGTCCTGTGTATTCTTTCTGTAGTACAGCCCTCATACGCCTTCGGTTCACCGAAAAAAATCCCCTCGCCGAAATGGCTGGACATCACGGGTATTGCCAAGAGTATGCTGATTAACGGGTTGCCCTCAAAAGTATATTATTTTGAAGCATACCGGAACGCTGAAGATCTGCTGAAATTCTACAGACAGAAATGGAGTGACAGAGGCCCCCGTAAATCCGGCTACAGAGAAGCTCATGTTGCTCCGTGGAATGTCATTTCCAGGCTCGAAGGAAAATTTTTATACACGGTACAGGTCCAGCAGGATGAGGATCTGCATATCAGGGGATATCTTGCGGTTGCCGACCTTGCCGGAATCCGCAGGCAACAGACCAGGTCCATTCCCAGGATGAGCGGCAGTCAGATTATCAATGATGTCTCAAGCAGTGATCCCGGAAGCAGGGGACGTACCCTGCTCCTTGTCAATAAATTTTCCATTCCCAGTAATACAGCCTACTACCGACAATATTATACGGCGCGTGGCTGGAATCTGATCATGGATAAAAGCGGAGAAAAGGGATCGGTTTTATCTTTCCGGCAACATAACAGGCAGGCTCACCTGGTTTTAAGCAATAGCGGAAAGACCACAAAAATAGTCATGACACTGATGGAAAACGGATAATACCATGACCGGTGCCAGGAGTCCGGTCTTTTATGCCCTCGGGCTGTAACAGAGTAATGAAAATCCGACTGAGGCAGAACATCTTTCGGCGCTGAGGATTTTCAGATAAATCAAGGAACAGAAAATGATGACCATCAATTCCGACCCATTTTTCAACCAGCGTGGACAGTCCACTGTTGAATACCTGGTGATTGTGATGATTCTGCTTATCCTCCCTCCCACGACAAAAACAATTTATCAGGTCATGAGCCACACCATGCATGATAAATACAACAGTTATGCATTTGCTGTCTCCATTTCCGATCCTCCCAGCAAAAAATTTGATGATGAGGTGAAAAAGGATATAAACAAGGTTTCCCATATCATTAATTCCATAAAACAAATAGGCCATATTATAGGAACACAGATCATACCCGATATTTTTCATGGCCAGATGCCGTCCAGTGACTCGATCAAGGATCTCATGGAACTTATAAAAAAAATGTTCTGATACATATCACTGTGCATTCAATATAATGAAAAACCATCCAGGTAGCTTCGGCTGACAGGATGCAGGTGATTTTATAATTAAACCTTCAACAACAACGTCTGTTATGAAAACTCCCCGCAAAGACAACCCCCAGGGCAAAACCAGAAAACTCTTTATTGCGGCCCTGGTCTTTGCCGTCCTCGCCGGCCTGGGAACGGTTTTATACCTCAATTACCTGGAACGCAGCTTAAAAAAACGCCTTGCACCACAGAAAAAAGAAATGACGCATGTCATCGTGGCCAGCAGGAATCTGCCGGTCGGCAGCGTGGTGAACACTTCCACCATGTCCGTCCGGACAGTACCGAAGGATTACGTCAACAGCGATGTCTTCAGCCCAAAACAATTTGAATCCATCAAGGGCGCAATCCTGATAAAACCCCTGCAGCAAGGAAAAATGCTGGCACAAGATTATATTGATCTCCGTATCCCCAAAGACTTCGCAGGTACTATTCAGCCCGGGCACCGGGCGTTCAGTATCCAGGTGGATGAAATAAACTCAAATTCAGGAATGGTCAGACCGGGTAACTTCATTGACCTTTTCGTTAAAATTTCCGCCGGGAGCCTGCCCTCTGCCGGAGAAAACAGTAGCGGTGATGTCATTATTCCCATTCTTGAAGATGTACTCGTTCTTGCTACCGATAAATCAACCGCCCGTCCCAACGAATATGAATTTAAACATTCCAGCACCGAAAACCGGCATCGCGCTTATAACACCTTCACCCTTGAAGTCACCCCGAAGGAAGCCGCCATTATCTCCCTTGCCGATTCACGGGGAGAGCTGGTTACCGCGCTGCGTAATACCGCAGACACCAGCGGGATCCTTTTCAGCAAAATTGATATTTCCGACCTCATAACCAACACCAGGGAATTGCTGGAGGCAGCTGTCAGCAAGCGCCACAACAGAAACCTCAGCGGCATCCACCTCAACAGCAAAGGGCAGCTTGTTACAAGAGACGGCATCGTCATCAAAGATCCCAACGTGCACCTGAACAGCAACGGCCTGGTGGTCACAAAAGACGGCACCGTTCTTTCAGGACGCGACCTGATTGTCGGACGCGACGGGCACATTCGGACAGCTGACGGAAAACTTGTCGACACCTCCAGCCTGGTCGCAGGTAAAGACGGAACACTGGTTGACAGTAACGGGACAGTCCTTGGCAGTAACGGCTATAAAACAGCCAAAGGCGGTTTTCTCATTGACAGAAAAGGACATGTTGTCACCAGTGATGGTCAGGTTTTATCAGGCCTCACCGTTGGCAGGGACGGCAGGGTACGGACCAGAGACGGAAGAGTAGTTACCGCCAGTCAGTTATCTGTCGGAAAGGACGGCAGGGTCCATTTTACCCCGGCCATGACTGTTAATAAAGACGGCACCATTACAGACTCCACCGGCAAGGTGTATACGGCCAGGGATCTTGTAACCGTAGGCAGGGACGGTACTGTTCGGGCAAAAGACGGGACAAAGCTGCCGGGTATCCACCTGGACAAAAACGGAAAAGTCGTCGATGAGAATGGAAAGCCACTTACCGCCGCTGAGATCGTTGAACGGGAAAAACAGGCCGGGGCAGGCGGTTCACTGCCCTTCGACAAGAGCATTGTCCTTAAAGGAGTGAGCGCCACTCAGGATCCGGACTTTTTATCCTCCATTGGAAAAAAACGCACTCCCTCGGTTCGACAATATATTCCTTACGAAGTTGAGTACATTGTCGGAGGGGCAAGTTCAGGCTCCGCAAAAACATTCAAGGTACAGATAGAAGACGATAGCGGCCAGACGGTACAAAAAAAATAACAAGGTTTTTACAGAAATGTTTTCAGGACACGACAAGTTTAGATCCAATATTATTTGTCACGCCCTCAATATCATCAGGACAGGCACTATGACATTGCATACTTTTAAAAACAAATCCTTTCCCCTTTCCAGGCTATTTCTTCTTTTATGCTGTTGTTTGACCTTTTTTTCCGCCCTGCTTATCTCCCCATTCCAGCTGATGGCCCGTGACAGTATCTCAATGTTTTTGGGAGAAATCAAGGTGATGGAGATAGACAAAATTGAGAGGGTGGCCATCGGCAATCCAGCCATAGTCAGCAACTCAATCCTCCCGCAGGGTCAGCTGGTTCTGCTGGCAGATTCCGTCGGTGTAACAACCATGCATATCTGGCTGAAAAACGGGAAAGAGCAGCAGTTTGACGTTATTGTCAATGAAAAAGAAAAAATGGACCTTTTTGTTGAGCTATCAACTCTCTTAAAGGATTTCCAGGGTGTTTCAGTACAGCGTATCGGGGAACTGACGGTCGTGAAAGGAAAAGTTCCCCAGAAAAACAAGGCTCAATATGATCTCATTATGAAGAGATACAAGAACGTGCTGAACCTTGTTACGGCAAGGGATGTCCGTTCTGAAATTGCCACTCTCCTCAAGGAAATCCCCAACCTGAGTGTCCGTGATATTGGAGGCTATACTGTCCTTACCGGGGAGGTGAGCCAGGAGATGAACGCGCTGATCTCCACCGTCGAAAAGAAATATCAAAATATCATGAACTTAACCCGTACCCAGAAAGCCGTCACCGGCAAAATGGTCTATATGAAGGTCAAAATCATGGAGCTGAGTAAAAGCATTACAGAAAAACTCGGCATTGACTGGGGACTGGCCAAAAAGGGATTGACCGGCCCGTCTTTTGTGTTTGGCCTTGAACACTCACGAAGTGGCGGTACCGTACTGAACGCAGATGGCACCTCCAAAGTACTCACCGCTCCCAAAGGCCCCAATCTACAGACTTCAAGAGGATATTTCGGTATTACCACCAGCCTTACATCCATCATAAATCTTTCCCTGCAGAACGGCAACGGGGTCATCCTGGCGGAACCTCAACTCAGCACCCGGTCAGGCAGCAAGGCAGAGTTCCATGCCGGCGGTGAGTATCCTATTTCAACAACTTCCGTCACAGGTCAGGTCAATGTTGAATATAAAAAATACGGTATCATATTAAAAGTTGAACCGCTGGTGGATGCCAGCAACAACATCCTGGCACACCTTGAAACAGAGATCAGTACTATTGATACGGGGAATAATTTTGGCGATTATGTCGGCCTTCTGACCCGGAGTACCTCAACCGATGTCAGCCTGCGCGAAGGGGAAACACTGGTCATAGCGGGCCTGGTGCAGGATCTGGCCCATAACGACTACGACAGGGTGAAATGGCTCGGAGAAATACCTATCCTTGCCCCCCTGTTCAGTTCTCAGGATTTTAAAAACCAGCGTTCAGAACTTGTTATATTTGTAACACCCTATATTTACGATCCATCCGCCCCCATAATTGCTGAAAAGAAAACCCAGAGCGAAAAAATCAAAAAAGAATTCGATAGTCTTGTGAAGGGAAAAGAGATCCTGGAATAGTCAATAAACGACACCTGGCAACTGTTAATCACAGCAAAGAGATCATCTGATAAATGCTTACAATTATCATTCAAAATGAAAAAGGCATGGAGCTCGACCGCAGACATTGCGATGCCACCAGTTGCTCAATCGGCCGCTCCGGTAAAAATTTTGTCTCTCTCAAGGGATGGCGTATCGCCGGAACCCATGCACAGATTGACGAAAAAGACGGTGGACTGTTTGTCACCGACATCTCATCCGGTATCGGTACCCTGGTTAATGGCGAATCAATCACCACCTTTGGGCCGCTTACGGAGAAAGACATCATCAGCATTGGCAATTACCGGATCTCCGTCATTCCTGATAAAATCAATCGTCCCGCTGCAAAGAATGATACAGATATAAAACCTCCGGCTCCGCAGAAAAAATCGTCCCCCGTCCCATCTTCTGAAAATGCGGACCAGGCAACCGACAACAGTCATTCCCTGCAGAAAAGCTATGGAGTCCGTCAGTCTCCGGTGGAAGAAAACAAGGCTGAATATATCCGTGATAAACAACGTTTCACGTGGCATAAAAAAATACATAAAAAATTGATGGAAGCCATGGACTTACGCCGTACTGACGTCGAATCCATGAATAACGAAGAGTTGGCCGAAACCATTAAAATGCTGGTCACCTCCATTGTCAAAAAGATGTCAGCCAGTCTCCCCCCGGAAGTCGACCGTGAACGACTGGCCAAAGAGGTAATCGATGAAGCCATCGGTCTCGGTCCGCTGGAGGACTTACTGGCTGATAATTCCATCACTGAAATCATGGTCAACAGGTATGATGATATCTATTTCGAGACTGATGGCAAGTTACGAAAATCAAAAATCACCTTCAGCAGCAACAATGCAGTCCTCTCGGTGATTGAACGTATCGTATCTCCCCTGGGCAGACGGATAGACGAAAGTTCGCCAATGGTTGACGGCAGGTTGCAGGATGGTTCCAGGGTAAACGCGATAATTCCTCCTCTTGCAATTCACGGGCCCTGCCTGACTATACGTAAATTTTCCAAAAAGAAACTGGATATCAGAGACTTTATCCGCTTCGGCTCTATCTCGGAACCGATGGTACTGTTCCTGCAAAACGCAGTCCGCTATCGAAAAAACATTATCATATCAGGTGGAACCGGCAGTGGTAAAACCACTCTTCTCAACGTACTTTCTGATTTTATCTCCCATGATGAACGCATCATTACCGTGGAGGATTCCGCCGAGTTAAAACTTGGCCAGCCCCACGTTGTCTCCCTGGAAGCCAGACCGGCCAACATGGAAGGAAAAGGAGCAGTACATATCCGCGATCTTGTCAAAAACTGCCTCCGGATGCGACCGGACCGCATCGTCGTTGGAGAGTGCAGAAGCGGCGAGACTCTGGATATGCTCCAGGCAATGAATACCGGACATGACGGCTCCCTGACCACTGTCCATGCCAACAGTCCACGTGATCTTATTTCCAGACTGGAGGTAATGATTATGATGGCCGGCATGGAGCTTCCCGAAAAAGCCATACGTGAACAGATTGCCTCCGCCGTGCACCTGATTGTACAACAGTCCAGATTTTCTGACGGCAGCAGAAAAATCACCCATATCACAGAAATCACCGGTATGGAAACCGGAGTTGTACAAATGCAGGATATCTTTGTCTTTAAACAACTTGGGATTGGAGAGGACGGCACAGTTCTTGGAGAATTTCAAAGCACAGGCCATATCCCCGAATTTTATGAAACGCTGAAGCAACAGGGTGTCTCTGTTGATATGCGTATTTTTCAACAGGAGAACTTGAACAATTAGAATCATCCGGATGCTGACACGACACCACCACATCGGTATGACAGTTCCCCGCTGTGGCCGGAAGAGACTGCTGCCCGGCGAACTATTATCTGTATCCACCCGTATTTATAAGGAGAATATTACGATTGAATACACAATTTTTTCTTCCTGAATCATCAGTGACTGCCAATATTATTATCACCTGCCTGGTCTCTGCTTCGGCTGGTATTTTTGCCTGGCTGTTTTTCATCAAGATGTACGATAAGATGAATCACTACAGAGATGTTGTCACGGAAATGACAACTGACAAGTTCTCTGAACTTTTCATGTTTATCGATATTTCCAGGTATTTTTATTACTATATTTCGGCTGTCTTCCTGTTCCCTCTCATTGTCGTCATTCTCTCCGAAAAAATATCCCTCGGCATCCTTGTGTTTTTCATCATACTTTTTTCCCCCTACCTCTTCCTCAAAACAATGATTAAGAAACGGTTAAAAAAATTTGAAAAACAGCTTCCCGATGCCCTGTTAATGCTTTCCGGTTCCATCAAATCAGGCTCCAGCCTGCCCATTGCCTTTGACAACCTGATAAAAGACAGCTCTCCGCCACTTTCCCAGGAATTCAGTCTCTATGTCCGTGAAAGAAAACTGGGAGTGGATCGAAATACAGCTTTTAATAACATGGAACACAGGATCCCCCTGGAAGATCTCTCCCTTGCCCTGTCAGCAATTCGCATATCCAGTGAGGTCGGAGGTAATCTTGCTGAAACACTTGAATCACTGGCAGAAACACTTCGCAGAAAGCTGGTTATGGAAGGCAAGGTCGAAAGCCTCACCGCCCAGGGAAAACTCCAGGGAATAGTTATGAGCTGTCTGCCTGTATTCCTGCTGCTTGCCCTGCTGCGCATAGAGCCGCAATCCATGTCCATGTTGTTTACCACCAAGATCGGCTGGCTGACAATGATCACCATTATCTGTATGCAAACCCTCGGGTTTCTGGCTATCAGGAAAATAACCACGATTGATGTATAAAATGGAAACTTATTTCAATATCGCACTGGGACTTACTGTCGCCACGTCTGTGTTCCTGACTCTAATGGCTGTTCTACAATTGAGTCGGACAGTCCCGGAAGACGACCGGGAATTCAAAGATCCCCTGCCTTCACTGTTGAGTTTTATCTGGCCTCTGGTGCGTATCATCGCCTATTATCTGTGCTCTATGCTGCCATTTCCCTACCTCAAAAGTGTTGAGGAAAGACTGCGGCGTAACGGGCTTGCCTATATGATGATGGCCGAAGAATTTATAGCCCTGCGACTTTTTTCTGCATTCATTATCCTGCTCGTCGGCTATCTTTTCCTTAAAATAACCGGCCATTGGAATCCCATACTTTACCTGGTTCTGCCGGGAGCAGGTTTTTTCTACCCCGATATCTGGATCAGGGACATCAGGAAAAAACAGGTAGAAGAGATTCTACGTTCTCTTCCGGCAAATCTCGATTTTATCACCATGGCTGTTGAAGCCGGACTGAATTTCTCCGGTGCCATTGAACAGGCAAGAAAAAAAGCACCTCCGGGACCGCTGGTGATTGAATTCGGCATCGTTCTCCGAGATATCCGTTCCGGTATCAGCCGCACAAAGGCATTGCAGCGCATGGCGGAACGTCTGGAACTCCAGGAAATAACGAGTTTCGTCAATGCTGTTGTTCAGGCGGAAAAAATGGGATCGAGCATGGCAACGGTACTGCGTGTTCAGGCGGAACAACGTCGGAGCGAACGTTTTCAACGCGCCGAAAAAAAAGCCATGGAAGCCCCCGTCAAACTCCTTGGCCCCCTGGTCATTTTTATTTTTCCGACCACCTTCATTGTCCTTGCTTTCCCCATTGCCATCAAATTTATCCAGGGAGGATATTTTTGATTACCGGAAAAATCTTCATAAACTCATCACGGATTCCTCTCTTTTCCCATATAAACAGAACGGAAAGCTGTTTTGAGCGAATACGTGGACTGCTTGGAACTGCAAGTCTTGAGGAGGGACATGGGCTTTTGATCAAACCCTGCAATTCAATTCACACTTTTTTTATGAAAATACCAATTGATGTCCTGTTTCTTGACAGAGAGGACAAAGTCATCCGTATTAAATCACATATGAAACCGGGCCGACTGTCCACATGTCTGCAGGCCAGCTCGGTCCTTGAACTTATGGCGGGACAGGTTCATATCTCTGGAATTCAACAAGGAGACAGGCTGACATGGACGACTCGATAATGAACCGCATGCGTTTTCTGTTCGTGCCCTTTTGCATCTTCTTTATAGTTCTGGTACAGGGATGTGCGTCAAAAGACCTTCTCAAACTGCGCGATGAGGCATCCCTGTCCTACTTCAACAAGGATTACAGCAGTGCCATCGCAAAACTGGAAATATTGACCAGGGAAGTACCAATGGATGCGGATCTCTGGTTCAGGCTGGGTAATGCCTATGCAAAGTCTGACAAACCGCAGAAAGCAGTTTCAGCCTACCAGAAGGCCCTTCTCAATGATCCTGAAATGGGTAAAGCATGGTACAATATGGGACTTATCCAGACACGAACAGCATTAAAAACTTTCATCGACATGGAACTTTATTCGAAAGACGATGATCCGGTTGGCATGAGTGGAGAACAAATGCGCCTTGGCCTTATGAAACTGCTGCAACAGGAAGATGATAAAAAATTACAATAACAGGTATCAGACTGCCCATGAAACTCAGTCGGATTGGGGTAACTCTCAAGCGGGACAAAGCATGACAGAATTTCTCGTTATTCTGCCGGTGATGCTGCTGCTGATCTTCGGAACAATTCAGTTTGCACTTATCTTCCATGCCAAAATCACCTTGAACTATGCAGCATTTGAAGCTGTCCGGGCAGGAACACTAGGTCATGGGAAATTTGAAGAAGTCAGGGAGGGCTTTGCCCGAGGACTCGCGCCCTTATACAGTTATTTTGAATCTGACAGTGACCTGCGGAAAAAACGCCATGACAGCAGTTACACTGCAGAAGATCAAATCGGAGCCTTTCAAATCGCCAGAAACAGAATTTATAAAGAGTTTGATTCTCCCAACAAGCTTATCCGGATTGAGAGGCTGTCACCGTCAGATGCGTCCTTCCTTGATTTTGCCGCTGATGAAGAAATAGCAAATGATACACTCAGTTTTCGCTCTTCACGTGTACACGAGAAATCAAGAACATCCATTCAGGATGCCAACCTGCTGCACCTCCGGATCACCTACTGGTACCCCCTTTATGTGCCTTTTGTGAATAAATTGATATTCAATACGTTTATCTGCTGCAAAACAAAAGACAGTAAAAATTCTTTCTGCAAATGGGCACAGGATCCTGTCTGTATCGATAAAGATCAGGAACCGGTGATCCCTCTCACTGCGACTGCAGTCATGCGGATGCAGACTCCGATTGAACAAAGCGACGGATACAGCAGGCACTCCCCTTAAACTTGAAGGTAACTTTCTGTTTTCAAGGTGCCCCCCGGTTTTTCTTCTTACCCGTTAAAATTCCATCCGAACCTGGGCACCAAGGGTTATCGTGTCCGTATCGATGTCCTCTTTTATCGCATCAAAATCCCAGGTTTCAAACCTGTAATTGGCATTGATATCTACATAGATTGCCGGCAGGACTTCCAGCTCAACTCCTGCAC
>NZ_JBPLBA010000270.1:0-3625 GCF_054039375.1 Desulfomarina sp.
ATTTCCAGTGATTTTTGACCGTAGGCTAGCCTGATAAAACAGGCACATCCACAATTTGGCTGAGTTTCATGGGTAATCAAAAAACAAATAGTTGAAAATCCTGAAAAGCTACAATAAACGCACTCTGTTTTTTCCAACAGCATGGCTTGTGTTATTGATACTGGACAGTATTAATGTTAAAATACTACGACTCTCAGATATTTTGCTGATTTGACGATTCTTTTCGCGGGTAGTCATTTCTTTAACCGGTTTGTTTCATCAAACACTTTTCTTTTTCCGAAAACTTTTATTATGAGCGTTGATACAGATTCTCTCAATACAATTCCAGACAACAAACCTGTACGAATCTTCCTTCCCCTGACAAGCGGCCCGGAACGATACAGAGTTCAATGTATTTATCAGAGAAGCGACCCTCCCCGGTTTTCACTGCTCTTCAAACCGGGAACCCTGCCGGTTGAAAAAATTTCCCGGGACCAGCCCTGTATCATCACTATAGACATGGGAGGACCAACCCTCTCCCTGGAAGCAATGATAAAAGATATCCCCAATGAACAGACCCTGAACATGATAGTGAGAAAATCCATAAGCCATGAGCAGATGCGGGATTTCTTCAGAGTAGACGCCACAACAAAAATCATCAGTAAATCTTTTCACACGGAATTCTTCAACAATAACAATGAACCGTGGGCTGTTGAAGGAAAAACCATTGATATCAGTGGAAGTGGTATTCTTGCTGTCTTTTCGGAGCTTCCACCTCCTGACCAGCAAATTCGCCTGGAAATCACAATTCCAACAGCAGAACCAGAAACAATAACCGTTCTGGCCCAGCAGGTTCGTGCCCACAAACTCAAAGACGGTCTTTTTGAGGTAGCCTATAATTTTATTGATATTTCTTCGGAAGACCGGGACAAGATTATCGGTTGCTGCCTGGTCATTCAAAGACAGCAGCTTCGCCTGAAGGTACAGGTAAAAGATTCTTAGACAAAAAAAGCTACAGCCCATTCCATACCAAATCTTAGACTGAAAACAATGTCTGAAAAAGATATTAAACGACTGGTGCAGTCAATTGCCGATGCAGAGCCCGCCACCCTTACACTTACAGACTCTGCCGGAAAACGCACCTCTCATAAATGTATTTTTAAAGAGTCTGAAGCACCTCATTTTTTCATTGTACTCAAAGAGGTGGATTCTCTTCCCCCCGATCTGGATTTCACAAAATCATGTGCATTTGTCAGCAAAAATAAAGAGGGGGAAACCGTCTCCTTTTCAACGTCTGTTGTTGAGAGAAAAAACGATAAAATTTTTGAACTGACCGCGCAAAAATCAATAAACCCTGAAGACCTGCGTGAGTATTTCAGAGTCAATCTGAAAACCAGCATTACCGTCAGTTTTCAGCCGGACACCCCCGACAGCAAACTGCCCGAATGGGAAATTACCGGTGAAGTTGTTGATATTTCTCAATCCGGGGTGCTGGCTATTCTTTCTAAAGAATGTACAGTCAATAATTCTTTATTTATTGAGATAGATCTCACTGAACCTGCCAAAACAGTTTACTGCATCGGCCATATCGTCAGAAAACAGAGAATGAGAAAGAATCGCTGGCTTACCGCATTTCACTTTGACGAAATCAGCCAGAAGACTGTTGACGACATAGCCAGAAACTGTTTCGCCGAACAGAGAAGACAGTTACGTGAAAATATCCAGACAGCCGGTTAAATGTGACCGGTTTACGGCGTCCCTCGCATAGCAACTGTTCACAGGGGCCACAACTATATGATTTTATAGCCCCTGAACTGTAATTCTTCACAGGTACCGCAGATTTTCCCAGGCTCTTTTGTTCGCTATAGCCTACCTATGCCGACGAAAGAGACCATGAAAAGCTGGGGTGTCTTATGAGAAATTACAGTTCAAAGGTAATAAAATCAAATAGTTGCTATCCATACGACCAAGTTCCTTGCTCCGGTCTAATGTTTGATTCAATTCCTGTCGATAAATATCCATGACTGCAATCTCATCCCTCACATCAATTTCCAGAGTCAGCTCTGCTGCGTCTCAGACAGGCAGGCAGAGCCAGGGAGACTATCGACCGGTACCAGGTAAAATCTTCACTGCACTGGTCCTGGAAGCACAGGGAGAAGATCTTTTCCTCCTGGACATCGCAGGTAAACAGTTAACAGCAACCACAAAAGCCCCGCTGGCTGCCGGCCAATCCCTGCGCCTCCAGGTTGTCCGGTCAACACCTCAGATTGAATTAAAAATTGTAACGCAACCACAGGATCTCTTTTTTGGTCGATCACTTACATTGCTTGAAAAAAACATTGACCTTTCCAGTCTTTTCAGCGCGCTGAGTGAACAGCCATCCGCAGATATTGCCACCCTGTCAACCCCAACCAGGAATATTCTTAACCTCTTCTCCACATTGCAACAGCAAAAAACAATAGACCATAATGACAGCGGAACTGTTCTCAAACAGTTCATCGACAAACTCGGGTTGTCACTAGAACATATGCTTGCAGACCGGAAAGGTCCCGCTGCCGCTGAAAATCTCAAGGCGGCATTGCTGGAAATAGCAAATACCTTCCGCAACAGTGAAAGTCTGGCTGAAAATACCGGAAAAATTCTCAATACCATTGAACTTTTTCAGCTGGCCCAACTTTATAACAATCAAGATCGCCAATTCATTCTTCCACTTCCTCTTCCATTTATCGAAAAGGGTTATCTCGTTGTAGAATACGAAGAAAAAAACAAGGGAGGAGGCAATGATCCGGAAAATAAAAAATACGACAGGTTCTCACTCTACCTCACCATGTCTGATCTGGGGAATATACAGATCGATTTTCTACAGCTAAAAAAGACTCTCTATTTGCGTTTTCGTACAGATTCAGACGAAAAAAACAGGTTTGTAGAACAGTTCGGTGAGCAATTGAAAGAAAGCCTTTCAGGTTTTCCACAAATTAATATTTCTTTTTCCCAGGATGCTCCCGACCCCATAGCTGATTTATTGCAACGGGTTGTTTCCGAGGACAAGTCCATGGTAAACACAAAGGCATGATACAGGATGAACAGCAACAGAAAACAGAACAAGGCTGTTGCAATCAGCTACGATGGGACTGACAGCCAGACGCCAAAAGTTGTCGCCAGTGGCAAGGGCAGAATAGCTGAAAAAATAATTGAAACTGCCAGGGAAGCCGGAATTCATATCCAGGAAGATCCAAACCTGGTGGAACTTCTCTCAAAAGTTCCGGTCGGCGATGAAATTCCAGTGGAATTATATCAGACGGTGGCCGAGGTTCTGGCGTTTGTCTATCAGATAAATGAAAAATTCAAGAAAAAACTGGAGAACTCCCGGAAATAAAAAGCATAAAAATGAGGTTACAGATCCATCTGTAACCTCATTTAAAGGTGCTGGCGGAGCGGACGGGACTCGAACCCGCGACCTCCGGCGTGACAGGCCGGCATTCTAACCAACTGAACTACCGCTCCAGCATTTATATCATGAAAAACCGTAACTACTCACCAGGGTAACAATTATATGATTTTATTACCTCTGAACTGTAATTGCTCACAGGTGCCGCAGATTTTTGCAGGCTCTTTTGTTCGCTATAGCCTACCTATGCGGACAAAA
>NZ_JBPLBA010000271.1:0-42079 GCF_054039375.1 Desulfomarina sp.
TGGTACACCCGGAGGGATTCGAACCCCCGACACCCGGATTCGAAGTCCGGTGCTCTATCCAGCTGAGCTACGGGTGCACACTGATTGTGCAGTTGGATACCATGTTCGCCGGTTGAGGTCAATGGTAATATTTTTCCGGTTTATTTTTTAGAGGGAGTCGGGAACCGTGCAGCCGATCAAGCGGGCCTGAGTTATGAAATAATCATCCGTCATTCCGGCAATAAAATCACAAATCTTTCTCTCATATTTTAAATGATCCCGGTAAATGAAATCCATGTCCGCCATCAGGTCAACGCCTGGTGGAAGATTGCCGGGGTTGTTTTTCAGGCAGTCAAGATAGAAGGTGAAAAGGGCCTGGTAGCAGTCCCGTATCAGTGGGATGTTCCGTTTGGTTTCCGGAGCAAGATAGATTCTTTCGTAATTGAATTTTTTCAGTTCAAGAAGGAGATCCGACACCTCTTCGCCAAAACCGATTTGAATTGCTTCCGGGTCTGCAAGGTTGCTGTTGCTGATGAGGTCGGTGACTAGGTTGAAGACGATTGTTCCGTTGGTTTTTCCCAGTTTTTCCCTGCATCTTTTCGGGATGTCATCGCGCCGGATCAGACCGAGAATGATGGCGTCTTCAATATCCTTGCCGATATAGGCTATGGTATCTGCCAGGCGGACGACGCACCCTTCCGGAGTGGCCGGAAGAACGGCCAGGTCCGGTTTGTTTTCTTTGGCTGCCAGACGTCTGTCAAATTCATTGAAATCTGATATGGGCTGTGGTGACAACCGGCGTGAGTGCACCTCACCGTCGTGGCACAGGATGCCGTCCAGGACCTGGAGGGTCAGGTTCCAGCCTCTTCCTTTCCGCTCCAGGGTATCAAGAAATCTCACGGACTGTATATTATGCTGGAAAGGGGAAAGTCCATGATCCAGGCATAGTTCTGCGAGGAATTTTTCTCCGTCATGGCCGAAAGGTGGATGGCCGAGATCATGCCCCAGGGCTATTGCCTCTATAAGATCTTCGTTAAGACCGAGAAAACGGCCAATAGTTCTGGCTATTCTGGACACGAGCTGAACGTGGAGAACCCGGTGAGTGATATGGTCGTTGTCAACAAGATGAAAGACCTGGGTTTTGTCGATGTAGCGCATATAGGCCCGGGAGTGGAGAATGCGATCCGCGTCCAGGGCAAACTGCTGCCGGTATCCAGGCTTTTTTTCGGGATACCTCCTGATACCTTCGTTACTTTTTGTGGCTGAAAATACTAAATTTTTATACTCGTTCCCATCGAGTTTTTCCAGGATTTTGAAAAGTGGGGATTGTTTCCTCATGCCGTCTGTTTTATCTGAAAATCCTCGGCTGAAGGTTGTATTGTCGCAGTCAGGATTTTCATTGTTTTTTTGTACCCTCTGGGCATAAATGGCTGGGCCATAGAGTCCGGCCATGCCGGTTATCGGGTTTTACGATTGCGATGTTGTGAAAAAATGAATACAGTTGTTCCAGATGAGATTTAAAACCATTTCAAGGAGATTGACCATGAAAATTTCGATTGAATATTGTACGAAGTGAAATTATGAACCGCGTGCCTCCAGTCTGGGGGAAGAGCTGAAGAACAAGTTTAACGCAGAAATCGAATTGATTTCATCATCTGGTGGTGTTTTTGAAATTACAGCCGACGGCAAACTGCTTTTTTCCAAAAAAAGCCTGGGTCGTTTTCCGGAGGATGGAGAAGTCGAACGACTGATTCAAACCGTTTGAAAATTACCTGAATCCCTGTGAGTGCAACAGTAAACAGAAAATCACCAGGCCATCACGGATTCAGAAAGTAAAAAGATGGCAATGACGGGGGGTTAGTTTTCCTTCTGTTCGGGACCCAGGCATCCTGAAATACAGGAGCTGCATTTTTCCTCCTGTCTTCCCTCTATGCAATATTCGGCAAAACCTCTGATGAGATCATCGCCGCCCCTTGGGCACTCTTTGATGAATTTGGTGAAACTGATCATTCTGGCAATGATCTCCGGTGGTGCCGAATGTTCAATTCTGCAGGCGCCTTCTTCGGCAATGGTTGTGTCTATTGCAAGCACTTCAATAAAAAAACGTTTCAGTGCATCGTGACGAAAAATGACATCTTCCGCCACTGTTTTTCCATTATCAGTCAGGGTGATGGCCTCGTAAGGGGCATAGTTGATAAGGCCCTTTTTGGACAGGGCCCTCAATGCTTCGGTGACGGATGCCCGGCTGACATCAAGTTTTGCCGCAATTTCCTTACTGCGGGCAACAAGCTTTTCATCAATAATGTGATAAATGGCTTCTATGTAATCTTCCAGGCTTGCACTGAGATCCGCTTTCTCTTTCATGTTGATCTGTTGTTGAATAATGGGTATTCAGAGTGGACTGTTTTTGCCTGTTGGCTGGACACCAGGCACTGGGCGGTTAAGCCGCATTTTGTCTAACTTTGAATCCATGAGGGGGCACAGGGATGCAAATAATTTTCCTGATCGTGCCTGTTTATGTTTTTTGTAACGGTGGTTTTGTATGTTATTGTGATATCCAGTGCCTGTCCATAGTTGGTCTTTTTGCTCGATATCTGCGTTGGCCGAAAAATTTTAACCTCGGAGGTAAGCGTAGACTCCGATATCAATTATATGTCTGCGGTAAAATTTCCTGTGCGCCTTGATCTCGAACAAAAATCCTCATTTCTGGACTGACACTATCTAAATTCTGCAACCGGCAAATTCGGAGTCTTCGCTTCCCTGCTGGAAATGAGGAATTCAATGGTGCTGAGGTGTCAATATAGTCCAGGATGTTGATAGTTAAGCAGGAAATTGAGTTTGCGAGGCTCAGGATTCAGCAATGGTCACGAAGTCGTCACAGTTTCAGATTTAAAGTACAGTCCTTTAGAGGGAGAGTCAAGTCGGGACGTGAGAATTACTTTTACCTGCCCTTGAATCGGTTTATGTTCCCGGGCCCGGTATTAATGTTATTTGTTTTGAATATTCAATATGTTATTTTTAAAATATTACGAAGTCTCTGTGGAGCCTGGTTACTGTTATTATGCTTTGTGAACTGCGAATAAAAAACCTTGCGCTGATTGAAACCCTTGATCTTGATTTTGATCGTCGGAATGGTGTTAACCTTGTTGTGATGACGGGAGAAACCGGTGCCGGAAAATCAATCATGCTGCGCGCCATTCATCTTCTGACCGGTGGCCGGGCATCTCTTGACTGGGTAAGAAGCGGTGCCCGGTCATGTGAAATTGAAGCCCTTTTTGAATTGAATCCAGCCCACTCCCATTTATTGAGAAAGCTTGATGAGGCCGGTTTCGGTAATGACTGTCAGGTTATCATTAAACGGGTGATCACCCGTTCCGGACGTTCACGGCTTTATGTTAATGGTTCTCTGGCAACGGCCAGAACCGTCTCGGACCTGACTGCGGATATGCTCAGTGTCGCAGGTCAGCACGATCATCAGAAATTGCTGCAGCCGTCCCTGCATCTGGATATTCTCGACACATTGGGTGAACATTGGCAGATGCGCAGGGAACTGGCTGATCTTTTTGATATATGGCAGGACAGGAAAACCAGGTTGACCCGATTACGCGCCGAAGAGCAGGAAAAGGAACAGAGGAGGGATTTTCTCAAATTCCAGGTGAATGAAATCAGAGAAGCAGAACTTGAACCGGGTGAAGATGAGTCGCTCGCACTGGAAAAGAAGCGGCTTAAGAGTGCTGATGTCTTAATAAAAGTGAGCAGGGAAAGTTATCATCTGCTGTCTGTTGAGTTGATGGACGGGCTGATTAAACTGCGCAGGAATATGGAGCAGCTTGCTGAACTGGATCCGGGCGCAGAAAAAATCAGGGATGAAATCAGTGGTTTTACCTACCTGGCTGAGGATCATGTCCATGAATTGCGATATTACAGGGATTCCCTGGAGAGTGATCCGCTCCGCCTGGAGATTGTCAGTGAGCGGCTGGACATGATCAGGCGTCTCAAACGTAAATATGGTGAAAGCCTGGATGAAATTCTTGAATTTGCTGGCAGGGGTGAAAAAGAGTTGCAGCGTCTTGATAATATGGACAGGCAGATTGAAGCATTGGAGGCGGAAGTTGACGGAGCGGAGCAGGCTGCCTGCAGGGTTGCGCGGGAATTATCTCTGGCCCGCAGGAAGACGGCTCTGGCTATGGAGGAGGCCATGGAAAAGGAATTGCACTCCCTGGCTTTTGACAGCGCCGGATTTTATGTCAACTGGCAGGGTGTGGAACAGGTGCCCGAAAATCTACGGGTAACGGGCTGGGATCGTGGCGAATTCTTTTTTTCCGCCAATCCTGGGGAGCCACCAAAGCCCCTTGCGAAAGTCGCCTCCGGAGGTGAGCTGTCCAGGCTGATGCTGGCCATGAAATGCCTTCTGGCCAGAAAAGATATGGTTGAAACAGTAATATTTGACGAGGTGGATGCCGGGATTGGTGGTGAAGCGGCGGAGGCGGTTGCCAGAAAAATCAGAGAGCTGGCGGAACATCACCAGGTTTTCTGTATTACCCACCTGCCCCAGATTGCCGCAAGGGGAACTCTTCATTATCGGGTCAGAAAAGAGATCTCCAGCGGTCGGACTCTTTCTGCAGTGGAACGTCTCGGTTCTCATCAGCGGGTAGAAGAGCTGATGCGGATGCTGGCAGGTGAGTCGGCCACGGAACAGACAAAGATATGGGCTGAACAGCTTTTAACCGCGGGAAGTGAATCATGATGCAGAAAATAAAGGCGCTGGCTCTTTTCTCAGGTGGTCTGGATTCTATTCTGGCAACCCGCCTGGTGATGTCCCAGGGGATTGACGTTACGGCCATTCAGTTTGTGACACCATTTTTCAACTACAGGATTCTTGCGGATAAAGAGACCCACAGGAAAAGAATGCACAGGCTTTATGGTATTCATGTGGAGTTATTTGACATCAGCTCGGAATATCTTGAACTTTTGAAGAATCCGGCTCACGGATTCGGAAAAAATTTCAATCCCTGCATAGACTGTAAAATTTTCATGTTGGCAAAGGCCAGGGAGATGATGGCAGAAAGAGGAGCGAAATTCCTGATTACCGGGGAGGTTCTTGGTCAACGTCCCATGTCCCAGCGCAGGGATACCCTGAATGTGATCGAGAGAGATTCGGGGACCAGGTCATTTCTTTTAAGGCCGCTCAGTGCAAAACTCATGGCGGAAACAGAGGCGGAAAAAAAAGGCTGGGTTGACAGGGAGAAGCTTCTTGATTTCAGCGGTCGGGGGCGTTCAAGGCAGATTTCCCTGGCAGGAGAGTATGGTATTACTGACTTTCCGGCTCCGGCCGGGGGCTGTATTCTGGCCGATCCCATTCTCAGCCGAAGAATAAGCAGGCTCTACTCTGATGATTCTCCCCTGTCACCGGCAAAAATCACAACCGAAGATGTGCGGTTGCTGCTGGTTGGCAGACAGTTTATTCTGCCCGGTGGCGGCTGGCTGGTTCTCGGCCGGGATGAACGGGATAATGATAGACTGGAAACACTTGCCGGAAAAGATGATGCGCTCCTGTGGATGGAACAGCGACCGGGGCCGACAGCCCTGTTGAGAAGGGCCGCCGCGTACTATCCGGACAGTGACAGCCTAAAGAGGGATCTGGAACTGGCAGCACGTCTTGTTGTTCGTTACGGGCGAAAAATTGACGGCGGACGTCCCCCCGGAGAGGTGATATTTACCCTGGGTGAACTTTCGGAAAGAAAAACCGTTCCTTTTCTGGAGGATTCTCTCTTCAGGGAGTGGCGGATGGAGTAACCGCACTGTATGGAGGAAAGTTCATCTACAGGTCAAAAATCTGCTTGACACTTTCCTCAAAGGCATAAACCGTACTGCTTTTTTTCAGTTTTTTGAACGCTTTCTTCTTTCCGGGAAAAGAGGTGATAAGATAGAGCCACAGTTGTTTCATGCGACCGAGGAGATGGCCCGGCCCGCTCAATTGTTCTCTGTAGCCTCTGTACAGTTCTTCGTGAAAGGCGACAAGCCTGTTTCTTTTTGCTTCCCCGTCACCGGGCAGCAGCCCCTTGATTTCTTCAGCCAGAAACGGGTTCATAAGCAGTCCCCGGCCGATCATCCAGGCGGATGTGTCGGGAAAGCGGTGAGCCAGTCCGGCAAAATCGTCTTCAGTGACTATATCCCCATTATATATAAGAGGATGGCGGCTCAGCTTCAGGCAGGTGGCAAAACTCCGGGGATCAGTCTTTCCTCTGTACAGTTGTTTTCCCAGGCGGGTGTGAATGATGATCTCTTTTAAAGGGAAGTCGTTGAACCGGGGCAGAAGATGAAAGAGTTCCTCTTTCTGTTCGTAGCCGAAACGTGTTTTGATGGACAGTTTCATTTGGATCCTGCTGCTGACTTTTTCCAGCAGAAAGAGTATTCTTTCGGGATAAGGAAGCAGGCCGGAACCTCTTTTTTTTCTGGTAACCATGGGGGCCGGACATCCCAGGTTCCAGTTGACATGGGAATAACCGAGATCTGCCAGACGTTCGGCCAGGGAAAGAAAATCCCCGGGGTCCGTGTGGAGGAGTTGGGGGATGGGAAGAATGTCGTTTGTTTCCGGCAATAGATCCTTGAGCATTTTGTCGTCGAACAGGCAGTTCTTCTGGGGATTGATAAAGGGGGCAATTACCGCATCGATTCCGCCGAAATGGCGAAAAAAGGTGTTACGAAACAGGACATCTGTTATTCCTCTGATGGGAGCCAGGTAAATAAAGGGTTGTCTACTGTTTTGAATGGTGTTCATTTTGACTGTACAGGATAGAGAATGTCTGGTAAGTGAGCAGTTACACAGCAATAGTGCTGAAATGCTGGTTTTAGATTTTATGCAATGTAGGGAAAAATGAGAAGTGTGTAAAGTAAAACTCCATAAGCTGGCCCGACTGTCGGCGTATTATCCGGACAGACTGCTTCAGGCTCTGGGAGAAGCGGCCGGTCGTGATGGAATCAAGCTGCATGTTGTGGGAGGAACGGTTCGGGATATACTTCTGGCAAAGCATCCGGGAGACCTGGATATTGCTCTGGCGAAGGGGGCAATCTCCTTTGTTCAAACTGTTATCGCCATCCTGGGTGGGGGGAGCTTTGTTGATCTTTCAGGTCCTGAGGATGAAGGAGCCCGTCTGGTCTGGCGGAATATCCAGGTAGACGTGGCCGATTACAGGAAAAATGTATCGAGTATTGAAGAAGATCTGCTGATGCGGGACTTCACTGTAAACAGCATGGCGATACCTTTTGCAGAGTTTTCCGCTGACGGGGCAGAACTGAATCTGCTCGACCCTGCCGGCGGCCTTGCCGATTTGCAGAAAGGTGTATTGCGTCATTGTGGGGCCGCTTTTGTCGATGATCCTGTCCGGATGGTGCGCGCGTTTCGTTTTCAGGCCACAATGGGATTTTTCCCGGCAGAGGAAACAATGTCTGCAATAGAGAAAAACAGCGCATTGATCAGCCGGGTTGCGCCGGAGAGAATTCGTGTTGAACTGGACATGATTTTTTCTTCGAATAAAACCGCCGCAACCCTGAAGGACATGCATGGAACCAGTCTTCTAGAACGGCTGTTGCCGGAATTATACCGGGGAAAGGGGGTTAACCAGCCAAGATTCCATCATCTGGATGTGTTTGATCACAACATGCTGACACTGGAGATGATGGAGGAGTTGATTGCTTTTCCTGAAACGTATTTTCCGGCTGCAGGTGAGATATTGAAAACATATCTTCAGGGTGAGCATGTGGTTCGGGGATTGAAATGGGCGGCACTTCTGCACGATATTGGTAAACCCGGGACCAGGAGGGAAAGTGAAAAGGAAACCGGGCGGGTTACTTTTTACGGCCATGATGAGGCAGGAAAAAAGCTTTTTTCCGCCTTTGCAAAACGGATGCGCTGGAGTGGCAGGGATACCGATTTTGTTGCCTCTCTCATCAGCATGCACATGCATCCTTTTCATCTCTGTAATAATATAAGAACGGGAGGGATTACAAAAAGGGCCGCATTAAAAATCTGCAAACGGGCCGGTGGGAGACTGCCTGCTCTTTTTCTTCTTGCCATGGCGGACAGTCTGGCCGGGCGGGGAGAACTGAAGCCGGAGAACATGGAAGACGAGATTGCATTTCTTTTTGAGGAAGTGTGCAGAGAATACAGGGAGAGCATAAGGCCGATACTTAAAGGCCCGCGTCTGCTCACTGGAACAGATTTGGCGGAGCGGTTCGGTCTTACTCCCGGGCCTATTTTTTCCGCGATCCTTGATGGTTTGGAAATAGCCATGGTGGAAAGTGAGGTGAAAGACCGGGATTCCGCCATCAGTTGGGTGGAGGGTTTTCTCGGAAATGCGGGATACGTCTTGTCAAAGAAAAATAAATGGACTAAAACGTGCGTAAAGTAAACGACTACTATGCAAAGAAGGCCAGAAAGAATAAATTCCCGGCCAGGTCTGTCTATAAGCTGGAAGAGGTTCAGCAGAAATATAAATTTATTCGTAAGAGGGACAGTGTTCTGGATCTCGGCTGTTATCCGGGGAGCTGGTCGCTCTATGCCTCGGAAATAGTTGGTCCGAAAGGTATAGTAGTCGGGGTGGATCTGCAGCAGGTCGATTGCAGTCCCCGTCCAGGAGGGGCACCTATCCACTGGCTCTGTCAGGATATTACTGCACCTGAACTGGTGCCTCTGGTTCGCAGATTCAGGCCCGCTTTTCGTGTGTTGATCTCGGATCTTGCGCCGAAAACATCAGGCAGTCGCTGGGTTGATGCCCAAAGGTCCCTGGATCTTGTCAATACAACCATGTCCCTGGCTGAACAGCTGTTACTGAACAAGGGGCATTATATCTGCAAAGTCTTTCAGGGAGAGGATTTTCCCGGTTTTGTGAAAAAAATGAAGAGCCGGTTTGATATGGTCAAGGTGATAAAGCCGAAGAGCTCCAGAATTGAGAGCAGGGAGGTTTTTGTCCTTGGCATGAGATACAGAAAACCGGCCGCTTCTTCCGGGCAGCCAATAAATAAATAACAGGTATTAAATATGTCAGGACACTCAAAGTGGTCAACAATTAAGAGGAAGAAAGGTGCTAATGATGCCAGGCGGGGAAAGATCTTCACCCGGCTTATCAAGGAGATTACTGTTGCCGCAAGGACCGGTGGTGGAGATCCGGAGGGTAATCCCAGGTTGAGAGCGGCGATAGCCTCGGCCAAGGCGGAAAATATGCCCAAGGATAATATTGCCCGGGCAATTAAGAAAGGTACCGGCGAAATAGCCGGAGAAGTTTATGATGAAATCCTCTACGAAGGATATGGACCGGGAGGAGTTGCCGTGTTGGTGGAATGCATGACCGATAACCGGAACCGGACCGTGGCTGATGTCCGTCATTACTTCACCAAAAGCAATGGGAACCTGGGGGAATCCGGCTGTGTTGCCTGGATGTTTGAAAAAAAGGGTCTTATCCTTGTGGACAAGGAAACGGTGTCTGAGGAAGAGCTGATGGATCACGCCCTGGAGGCGGGAGCTGATGATATCATCGAGGAAGAAAGCGAGTTCCATATTCTGACCGCCCCGGAAGATATGGACGATGTCCGCAGCGGTCTTGAAGAAGCCGGTATCAGTTTTATAGAGGCTTCCATCTCCATGATTCCTAAGAATACTGTGGATGTGACCGATGAAAAGGTGGCTCGATCTCTTTTGAAATTGCTGGAAAATCTCGAAGATCATGATGATGTGCAGAAAGTGCACGCCAATTTTGATATTGACGATGAGCTGATGGAACAGCTTTCATAAAGCCGGGCCGGGAGCTGCAAAAAAAGTGGAACGTATTCTCGGGATTGATCCCGGCAGCAGGATTACCGGATATGGTGTTATAGACGCGGAAGGTAACGGACTTTCTTTTGTGGCCTGCGGTGTCATTAAAACCACGACGGACTATCCGTTTTCCTACCGGCTCAATGAGATATTTGAGGGAATCAACGAGGTTATTCAGGTCCATAACCCCGTTATCGGAGCTGTCGAGGATGTGTTTCTGGCCAGGAACCCGCGTTCGGCACTGAAGCTGGGGCATGCCCGCGGGGCGGCAGTGGTGGCCGCCATGCAGAATGGGCTGACTGTCTACGATTACAGCCCCCGGGTAGTAAAACAAGCTGTAGCTGGTTACGGACAGGCGGAAAAAACGCAGGTACTTCATATGGTCAAAGTCCTGCTGGCCCTGAATGGTTCACCCAGCCCGGATGCGGCTGATGCTCTGGCTGTGGCTATCTGTCATGCCAATCAATTTCACCTGTAAAATAATACTTGATTACCCATGAAACTCAGCCAAATTGTGGATTGGGCCCGTTTTATCCGGCTCGCCTACGGTCAAAAACCACTGGAAATCTCAACTGATAAGGAATTCAAATGAAAAAGTGTCAGTGCAGATCATTTTATAATCAGTCTAATGTGATTTTTGAAATACGCCTGATAAAACAGGCCCAATCCCCAGGCTCACAAATAACAGGCTGAGTTTTATACGTAATCAGAAAATAATATATCATGATTGCAGCACTTAACGGCAGGGTTTTTTCAATACAGGCGGACAGAGCGGTTATCGATGTCGTCGGGGTGGGTTACGAGGTTTTTATGGCAACTGACAGTGTGGCGCGGCTGCCGGAAGTGGGGGAGGAAGTTCTTCTTCATATTCATACTCATGTCCGGGAAGATGCCATCACCCTCTACGGTTTTCTGGAGCCTGAGGCAAAGGAACTTTTTCTTATCCTGAAAACGGTGTCCGGAATAGGTCCCAAGCTGGCCCTCGCTATGCTGTCAGGGCTCCAGGTCGCCGATCTCTGCCGGGCAATAATGGAAGGGGATATCAAGACGTTGACCACTCTCCAGGGAGTTGGCAGGAAAACAGCGGAGCGGGTCTGTGTCGATTTAAAGGAAAAGGTCGGGCATCTGGTTGAGGGAAAAGTGAATTTTTCATCCGTTCATCAACCTGTGGTTCCGGTGGCGGGTTCGCCGGTGGCGGATGCCATCTCTGCCCTGGTCAACCTCGGGTATTCTGATCCCGTGGCAAGAGAAACTCTTGGTTCAGTCAAAAAAAGGCTCGGGGATGATTTTTTTGCGGAGCTGGGAGTGGAAGAGCTGATCCGTGAAGCACTGAGGACTCTTGTATGAATATTGAGGAAAATATTTCTGCGGAAGAACGTCTGGTCAGCCCGAAACCGGCCGCCAGGGAGCCGACCGGGGATACGGGGCTTCGTCCCGGAAGTCTGGCGGAGTATATCGGCCAGCAAACCCTGTGTAAAAGTCTTTCCATTTTTATCCAGGCGGCCAGAGGTCGAGGTGAGCCTCTGGATCACGTCCTTTTTCATGGTTTCCCCGGCCTTGGTAAAACAACCCTGTCCTATATTATCGCCAACGAAATGGGGGCCGGTATCAAGATGACCTCCGGTCCCGTCATTGAAAAACAGGGGGATCTCGCAGCGATTCTGACCAGCCTGCAGGAGGGGGATGTCCTGTTTATAGATGAAATTCACAGGCTCAATCATGCGGTTGAAGAAGTTCTTTATCCGGCTATGGAGGATTTTCAGCTTGATCTCATCATCGGCCAGGGGCCCGGGGCCAGGTCGGTTAAAATGGATCTTCCGAGGTTTACCCTGGTTGGGGCCACCACCAGGACCGGTCTGTTGACGCCGCCCCTGCGTGATCGTTTCGGGGTGATTCTCAGGCTGGAATTTTATTCCCCGGAGGAGCTTGTCAGTATTGTGATGCGCTCTGCGAAGATTCTCGATGTAAAAATAGATCGATCCGGGGCCCTTGAGCTTGGCAGGCGGTCCCGGGGAACACCGCGGATCGCAAACCGGCTGCTCAGGAGAGTCCGGGATTTCGCTCAAGTGGGTAATCATAAGGTTGTCAATGCGCAAGTTGCCGGTGAAGCGCTTAACCTTCTCGGGGTTGATCAGTACGGCCTTGATGATATGGACCGCCGCATCATGCTGACCGTAATTGATAAATTCCAGGGCGGGCCCATTGGTCTGGATACTCTGGCAACGGTAGTGTGTGAAGAGAAAAATACCCTGGAAGATGTTTACGAACCGTTTCTTATCCAGTCCGGATTTCTGAAAAGGACTCCCCGTGGGCGGGTGGCTACGGCTACCGCCTATGAGCATTTCGGCAGGACGGCACCGCGGATCGCGGGAAATCAAAAGTCACTTTTTGATAAATCGGCATGACCGGACCCCACAGCTCAGAGGTAATAAAATCACAGAGTTGTTACCCCTGTGACCAATTACGGCTCAGCCAGTTATGCCCAGAGGGTACAAAAAGCAAATGAAAATCCCGACTGCAGCGGTACAAACCTTCAGTCGGGAATTTTCAGATCAACAGGGTGGGATTCAGAAAAGGGAGAGAATTATGGGTAGATCAGTGACCGAAATCCGGGCTATGAAGGCTGAAAATAAAAAAATATCCGTACTGACCGCGTACGATGCGGCAATGGCCCGCCTTTTGAGTGAGTGCGGGGTGGATGCCCTGCTTGTCGGTGATTCTCTTGGTATGGTTGTCCTGGGCTATGACTCCACTGTTCCGGTGACCATGGATGAGATGATCCACCACGCCAAAGCGGTCCGCCGCGGTGCGCCAGACACCTTTGTTATCGGTGATATGCCGTATGGTTCCTACCAGACGGGGGTGCGAGATGCCGTTTTGAACTCCATACGGTTTATCAAGGATGCTGGTTGTGATGCGGTCAAACTTGAAGGCGGGATTGCCGTATGTTCTGTAATCAAAGGGCTTGTTGACGCCGGAGTGCCCGTTATGGGACATATTGGGCTTACGCCCCAGAGTGCAAGCCAGCTGGGTGGCTACAGGGTTCAGGGTCGTGGACTTGATGACGCCAGGAGAATGCTTAATGAGGCAAGGGCTTTGGAGGAGGCCGGGGTTTTTTCCATGGTGATTGAATGTGTACCGGACAGCCTGGTCAAGATAATTACCGAATCGGTTTCTGTTCCGACGATTGGTATCGGTGCCGGTATTCACTGCGATGGGCAGGTTCTGGTCACCCATGACCTGATCGGTATGTTTGAGAAGTTCACTCCAAAATTCGTCAAAAAATATGTCAATCTTGCTCCAATGATCAAGGAGGCTGTGACAGCGTTTCATGATGAGGTGAAGGTTGGAAAGTATCCTGAAAAGGAGCACAGTTTTACCAGCGAGGTGGATTATCGCCAGTTACTTGATGAGTAATTGCCTGATCAGGGTGGTGTAAAGTGGGGTGTTAATTCGCCCCACTTTACACCACCCTGATTTTTTCTGTTTTTCTCTCCTGTTAAGTCTTTTATTAAAATCCTTCAATAACAACCTCTTAGATGTTTCTGTGGGCAAACTGTTTGTTGGGCAGCCCTGGTGGTTTTTTTGTCTCTTTCTACTATATATAGTGTGTCTGTTCGGATGCATATCCTTTATGTAGTGTTTTCTTTCTTCCTGTTATTGCTCTTATCCTCCTGAAGTTCCACAAGTTTTTTACTTGACACATCCATGTGCCCTGTTATAAAAGATAGGGTAGTGGTGGTGTAAAGTGGGTTGTGGTCCCTATTTGTGGTGCCGTGTGGCAAGGAGAAACTTCGGTGATCAGGAATCGTTTTCGTGGCAGTTCGGATCATATTCTGGACAATAAGGGAAGGTTGAATTTTCCCGCCCGCTTTCGTGATGTGTTGCGGAATCGTGAATCCGAAATACTGATTCTTGCTCCCTGGAAGAGATATCTTCGTGTTTATCCTGTTGCTGACTGGGAGGCCCTTGAGGAAAAGATATGGAATGAGGGACCAACCGGAGATCTTAATGAAACCTTTGTCCGTTACCTGATGAGGAATCTGGAGGAGTGTACTCTGGACAAGCAGGGCCGGATCCGTATTCCCCAGAATCTGAAGCAGGCCGTCGGCCTTGATAAGGAAGTGACCTTGTCCGGGATGAGAAACTGGGTGGAGATATGGGATCGGGATGCACTCCTGGCCGACAATGCTCAGGCAGAAGAAAATTTCGAAAAATACGAAAATCAGGTTCGAAAGCTCGGTTCGTATTGATGACTGCAGATACCAGGGAAAAGGAAATCCACACCTCGGTTCTTCTGGCAGAGACCATGGAGTATCTCCAGCCGGTTTCTGGTGGTGTTTATGTAGACGGCACTCTCGGACTGGGTGGGCACAGTGAAATCATTCTTGAAAGATCAGCTCCCGATGGCAGAGTCATAGGTTTTGAATGGGATGAAAGCGCTATTGAAAAAGCCGGAAAAAGGCTGGCAGCGTATGGTGACAGGTTGCAGATAGTGAGAAGAAATTTTGCCGAGATCGGGGAAGGACTGATTGAAGCCGGTGTTGATGGTGTCGATGGTCTGCTGATTGATGTGGGTCTGTCTTCACTGCAGCTTGACCTGGGGGAACGGGGGTTCAGTTTTCAGCGCGATGAAGTGCTTGATATGAGAATGGATAACAGGGGGGCTGTGACTGCCGAATCTATTCTTGCAGGCTGCACCCGGGAAGAACTCGCCGATATTTTTTTTTATTATGGTGAAGAGCGGCAGGCACGACCCATCGCTGCAGCCATTGTGAAGAGCAGAAAACAGGAACCGGTCAGGACAACAAAGCAGCTCGTGTCAATTATTTCCAGGGCCGTTCCCAGACGGTTTCATCCCGGCAGAATCCATGTGGCCACCAAAGTTTTTCAGGCTCTCAGGATAGCGGTGAACAGTGAACTGGAAAATCTGGCGCGAATCCTTGATGACGGAGTCGACTGGTTAAAACCGGGAGCCAGATTTTGTGTGATCTCTTTTCATTCTCTTGAGGACCGGATTGTAAAAAGAAAATTCCGGGAAAATCCGGAATTGGAGGTTGTCACGTCGAAAGCAGTTGTGCCATCCCGTGATGAAATCCTTGAAAACAGCCGGTCACGTAGTGCACGTCTGAGGGTGGCAGAGAAAAAATAGCGGCAGGAAGCCGGGAGGAAAAACATGAATATTCAAAATCCAGTACAGCCGTATATGCGTTCCGGTGTACAGAGTGGTGCAGGACAATACTCCGGGGCCCGTAAAAAGGGGGTCGTTGTTGATTCCGTAGTATGGAAACCGGCGGTGAAGGTTCTGCTGTTTCTACTGGTCCCTGTTGTTGCCACCAATATTTTTATTGGAGCCTTAATCAGAAATGCTGACAGGTCAATTTCGGTTGCAGAGAATAAAAAATATGAATTGAGGCTCGAAAATTTCAGACTGGAGGCAGACAGGGAATACCTGAGGAGTCCCGAGCAGATTGAGCGTATGGCTGGAGAAAAGCTTTCCCTGTATAAACCCAAAGGACAGGTTATAAGGTACAACAGCAGGAGGGGGACATTTTCCCCTGTACTTTAACCGATATGCGGGAGATATCTGAAAATCCACAGCCGAAGGTTGTAGCGCCGCAGTCGGGGTTTTTATTGGTTTTTTGAGGCTGGACCATAGAGTTCGGCCACGCCGGTTGATCCTGTTTTTCCGCTGCTTTTTAATTTCTCCAGGGGCGGAAACTGTTTCATCAGCAATGTCGTTAACTTAAGCGATGAGTCCCATTGCACCCTTGACCAAGGTCAGAATGGGACTTTCCTTAACCTTCTTGTCCTTAAGTTAACGACATTGTTTTCATCAGGACGATGAGAGAGAGAATATGATCAAACAGTCCCGCCTGCGAGTGCAGAAAAGCAAAAAAAAGACACGGATTATTTTTGCCTTTCTTCTCGCGGCAGGGATTGGAGCAGTCTTCTGGAAGCATGCCCCGGACAATGGGGTGATCGAATCGGTAAAAAAACTGTTTTCAACGGTCAGATCCACATTTCCCGCAACGGAAATTCCACGTGGTACAGTTTATGGCAGGAACCTGAAACAGGTTGCAGTCACCCTGGAGAGAGTTTCAGTGTATGCGCGAATCAAAGAAATAAAATCAATTCCGGAAACCGCGGAGGCACTGGGGGCGGTTTTCCACGTTCGGCCGGATGTTCTGAGAGCCAGGCTGGAAAGTGGTGCCCTCAGGGTATGGATTTCTGAAGATATCAGTCAGGAACAGGAAGTTGCTCTGAAAAGCAGACATCTCCCCGGAGTGTATCTCCAGAGGGAGCAGAAACGATTCTATCCGGCTGGTGAACAGGCCGGCCATCTTATTGGTTACGTAGAAAATAATATCGGTCTTGCAGGTGTCGAATTCTTTTATGATAGATTGCTTGCCGGCGATACTGTGGAAGGTGGGGGGAATGGTATGGGGCGCCCCCTTGATCTGATTCTTACGGTTGATTTCAAAATCCAGAAAATTCTGGAAGATCTGGTGGTTCAAATAGCCGGACGCAGATCCGGGTACAAGGTCGGTGCCTGGCTGATGGAGAGAAAAACGGGAGAACTGGTTGGTGGTGCACAGCACCCTGGATTTGATCCGAATCAGTTTACCTTGTATTCCCATGAGATATTGGAAAATCAACTGCTCGTGCCTATGGTGATCCCCCGCGGGTTCCGGATTCTCCTGCGGGATGCTGCAAATCTTCTCGGATCGCGGGAAATGGGGAATACACTTCCCTGGTCTGTTTCCTCAATCGGGATGAATCTGGGATTTCAATTGCGGCTCTGGAACTGGTTGGGGCTGACGGATGAATGGTATACCGATTTTTCCCTGTATAAAGAGGGGGAAAGAACCAGGACCATCGACATGAAACTGTTCAACCAGGTTGCAGGGGAGCAATATGGTCTGGTTCCGGAATCCACCACTCCCCTGAAACTGTTCACCGGATTGACGGAGCTTTTCGACAGCGGTATAGCCATACGACCTCATGCCGTAGGCGCCGTTGTGGATACTGTTTCCGGAGAGAAATTTCCCCTGCCGGTTTATCAAGGTGAATTTGATTCCGTATCCGAAACAATAAACAGCAGCTCAAATGAGATGGGGCGACTGTTGAAAAGCATGGCAATTCCAGGATCGTCGGGCACTCTCTATTTCAGCGACAGGGATCTTCTGGTCAATTCCGGTCCGGATGAAGGGTTTCAGCATGAGGAAGTACTTTTTGCGCTGATACCGGCGGATACTGTTCCCCTTGCAATGCTGGTGACTGTCAGGGCACCTGCCCTGCTGCCTGAAAAAAAAGAGAAGAAACCCACTTCACTGGTTGAGTTGGTTGATCGTGTTGTTGATCGGATTTCCGTCCTGCAGCAGGTGGCAAAAAATGTTGCTGATGTGGTGGAACCTGAACTGACAGATGAGGGGAACTATCCTTTTGGCAAAGGCAGCCCAGGACTTTCAGGCGGAGGAAATAAAAAGCGAACGGATCAGCAGGTGGAAGCGGGGGTAATGCCGGACCTGGAAGGGTTGAGTCTCAGGCGAAGTTTCCAGTTGCTGCAGCACAGAAGATTGAAGATTCATTTCAGGGGCACAGGTAGGGTTGTTTCCCAGAAACCTGCCGCCGGAGCATCATTGCAAGGGATATCTGAGTGTATCCTTGTATTGGCGGCAAGGCCGAAAAATTTAATGAACGATGAAAAACCGGAGCGTGATGAACACCAGTAACACTTCTTCATATCAGTTACCGTTGCAGTCACTGCTGAAAGGTATCGAATACAGTGTAGCCCCTGGAAAGGATGGAAAAACGATTGACAGTACAGTCATCAGCGGGGTTACCTCCGATTCAAGAACGGCTGCTTTCGGAATGCTGTTTGTTGCTCTGGATGGATCCCGCCTTGATGGACATGACTTTATAGTCGGGGCAATTGAAAACGGCTGTACGGCAGTTCTCTGTGAAAAAGGCCGGGCGGGTAGTATACCTGCAGACTGGGCGGGGGTCCTGGTGGAAGTTGAGGACAGCAGCAGGGCCTATGGTTTAGTGGCTGCAAATTATTTTGGTAATCCGGCTGATCAGTTGACAATGATCGGGGTGACGGGAACCAACGGCAAAACGACGGTAACTTATCTTCTCGAAAGTGTTTTGCTTGAGGCAGGTCACAAAGTTGGAGTGATCGGTACAGTCAATAACAGGTACAGTGTCAATAGTGGAAAACAGGTGATTCTTGAGACACGTTTTACAACACCTGAAGCCATGGTGTTGCAGCAAGTGTTACGGAAAATGGCGGACAGTGGTGTCAGTTTCGTGATTATGGAGGTTTCTTCCCATGCCCTGAGTCAGAAAAGAATAAGTAATATTCGCTTCAGGACTGCGGCATTTACAAACCTGTCCAGAGATCATCTTGATTATCACAGGGGGATGGAAGAGTATTTTGCGGCCAAACTCAGTCTTTTTCAGGAACATCTTGAGGAAGACGGAATCGCGGTACTTCCTGGGAAATCCAGATTGGAGGGCGATGCTGGCCTGTACAGAAAACTGGTTCGCACCTGTGAAGACAAATGTGGAAAAAATGTGTATTGGGGGGACGGTGAAAAGGACGATGTTCGATTAATCGGTTTTAGAACAAGGCTGGAGGAGACATTGATGGATCTGATACTTGCCGGTAACCCCGTACAGTTAAAATCGAAACTTGTGGGTAGATTCAATATGGACAATGTCCTGACCACTTGCGGACTCTGTCATGCCATCGACATGGACATGGACAGTGTTCGACAGGGGCTGGAGAAATCCACCGGTGCTCCCGGGAGGCTGGAGCGGGTTTTGGACAGGGCGGAAGGGTCTCTGGATGGCCCTGTTGTCCTGGTGGATTATGCCCATACACCCGATGCGCTGGAACACGTACTGGAGACCGTGGCCGCCCTGCCGCACGGGGAAATTTTCTGTGTATTCGGTTGCGGCGGGGATCGCGACAATGGCAAACGCCCCCTGATGGGTGAGATAGCCTGTCGTTTCAGTGAAGTTGTCCTGATTACCGACGACAATCCTAGAACAGAAGATCCGGAACTGATTGTGAGGCAGATTCTCAAAGGGACGAAGGAAAGCGGTCTGGAACTCAGGGAACATACGTGGCTTGGAGAAAGACAGCCTGGAGATCGCGGGATTGTAGTGGAGAGAGACAGGAGAAATGCGATCCGCCTGGCGATAACCTCGGCGGGACCAGAAGATGTCGTGCTCATCGCCGGCAAAGGCCATGAAACGTATCAGCTGAGCCTCAGGGGCAGGCAGTTCTTTGATGACAGGCTGGAGGCGGAAAATATCCTTTCCTCCTGGACAGCGGTGAGAGTTGCCAGGGCTACCAGGGGAAAACTGGAGCCTGACGGAAAAAGGCAGGGCCTGTTGGGCCCGGTTTCAACAGATTCGAGGAAAATAGCGGAAAAGGCAATTTTTGTGGCCCTGAAAGGTGAACATTTTGACGGCCACCGGTTTGTTGACCAGGCCCTTGAAAAAAAATGCGGTTGTCTTGTACTGGAAAAAGAGGCGCCTTTGCCCGAATCCCCAGTTGTCCCGGTAATACGGGTTGAAGATACAACAAGGGCTTTAGGAGATATGGCGGCCTATAGAAGAAAGCAGGTGAGCAGGCTGTGTGAACAGACAGTTATCGGGATTACCGGTAGTTGTGGAAAGACTACGGTCAAGGAGATGGTCAGTGCCATTCTTAAACGAAAATGGTCTGTCGGGCCGGAGCATACAGAAGATAGTGTTCTGAAAACAAAAGGAAATTTTAATAATCTGATAGGATTGCCATTGTCGCTTCTGCCCCTGAATCTGAACCACCGGGCTGTTGTTCTGGAAATGGGGATGAACCAACCGGGAGAGCTGCGGCGCCTGGTGGAAATAGCCGATCCGGATATAAGCTGTATTGTCAATGTCCATGGCGCTCACCTGGAAAAACTCGGAAGTATTGACGGTGTCGCCAGAGCCAAAGAGGAACTTTTTGCGGGAACCCGGAATGATGGTATCCTGGTCGTTAATCTTGATGATCCCCTGGTAAGCAGGTTATCCGAAAAATATGGCCAGAGGAAAATAGGTTTCAGTGTATCCGGCAAGGTTACAGGTGTGCAGCCGGATCTATGGACATCCGATATCAATCTTGAGGACAGGGGCGTTATCACTTTTACCCTGCACTGCGGAACCGATAGGGAGGATATTCATCTCTATACTCTGGGGGAACATAATGTCGGCAACAGTCTGGCGGCGGCGGCAATTGCAAAAGCTGCGGGTGCGGAACTGTCTGAAATAGCAGCCGGGCTCGCAGACTTCAGGGCACCGGATAAACGCATGGAGATACTGAAAAGCCCCCGAGGTTACGGCCTGCTCAATGATACCTATAATGCCAATCCGGCCTCCATGGCGGCAGGATTGAAAACTCTGAGACAGGCGGCGGAAAAACGGGCGGTTGCTGTTCTTGGAGATATGCTTGAACTGGGAAAGAGTAGTGCAGCAGCTCATTTTGACCTGGGAAGGCTTGTGGCGGAGCTGGAAATTGACCATGTTGCTGTTCTTGGGGAGTTCCGGGACGAAGTGCGAAAAGGTGCTGTCGCCGGAGGAATGGCGGAGGATGCCGTGAAGGTTTTAACTGAAAAAAAAGAAGCTGTGATCTGGGTAGAAGAATTGATTACTGAAAAAAAACTGGGACCGGGTGATCTGCTGCTGGTAAAGGCTTCCCGCGGTCTGCAGTTTGAAACTATTGTCGATAAACTGACCGGTTAACACGAAGTCCTGAGAGAATAAAAGATGTTGTATCATTTCCTCTATCCATTGCACACGGTTTTTACCGGGTTCAATGTTTTTCGATATATTACCTTTCGTGCAATCGGCGGAGCGGTAACAGCGTTTTTGATTGTTCTTTTTCTGGGGCCGGTTTTCATAAGAACAATGCAGCGGTTTCAGATTGGACAGGTCATCAGGGATGATGGACCTGAAACGCATCTGGCCAAAAAAGGTGTACCCACCATGGGAGGGGTTCTGATTCTCTTTGGTATCACGCTGGCCACTCTGTTATGGGCTCGGTTGGATAATGTCCTTGTATGGCTTGGTCTTTTCATCATCCTGTTCTATGGCGTGATTGGCTATATCGATGACTATCGGAAGATAAAGAAACAGAACTCCAGGGGGTTGAGTGCAAGGGGTAAGCTGATCCTGCAGGTTATCGGTGGAGGAGTGGTCGGCATGTTCATGTATTTCCATCCGGGATTTGATGGCCATTTGAGCCTGCCCTTTTTTAAGAATTTTCATCCGGATCTTGGCTGGTTTTATGTGGTGTTTGCCATTGTTGTGATCGTCGGGGCCTCAAATGCCGTCAACCTGACTGATGGTCTTGATGGTCTGGCAGCCGGTCCAACAATTGTGACCGCGGCAGTTTACCTGGTTTTTTCCTATCTGGCAGGTCATGTGGTACTGGCAGAATATCTTCGTCTTCCATACGTGGCAGGCAGCGGGGAGCTGTCGATTTTCTGCGGTGCAATTTTTGGTGGTTGCCTGGGGTTCCTGTGGTTCAATGCCTATCCGGCCCAGATGTTCATGGGTGATGTGGGATCCCTGGCCCTGGGAGGTGCGTTAGGTTCCATAGCCATTATTATCAAGCAGGAATTTCTGCTGGCAATTGTGGGTGGGATTTTTGTGATGGAGGCCCTTTCCGTAATCATGCAGGTTGGATACTTCAAGATGACCAGGGGCAGACGGATTTTCCTGATGGCCCCGTTTCATCATCATTTTGAGAAAAAGGGCTGGCATGAGACCAAGGTGGTGGTCAGGTTCTGGATTGTATCTATAATCCTGGGGCTTTTTGCCATTGCAACATTGAAATTGCGCTGACAGCTGTTCCGGATGGTCAGATGAACAAGACCTGATAAAATGTAATTGGTCACAGGGGGAGTAACTCTTTGATTTTTTATAGCCCTGTGAATGGCTACGGGAAGAAAGTAGTGGACGGGATTCTGAAAATAGACAGTGGTCGGAAAGTGGCCATAGTAGGTCTTGGTATTTCAGGGAAAAGTGCCGTGAAATATTGCCTGAAAAGAGGCGCTGAAGTTTTTGTTTCAGATATCAGGAATGAGAAGAAGTTTTTAGAGGATGAAGGGAAATTTCTAGCGGAAAACGGAGTGGAGTGGGAAGCTGGAGGGCACAGTTTTGATTTTCTTTCCAGAACGGAAATAATTATTCCCAGTCCAGGCGTGGATACGGCAGTACCCCTTTTTGAGGAACTCAGGGCGAAAGGGTGTGTGATTGCCGGGGAACTTGCCTTTGCAGCTTCAGTAAACAGGCCGGTAGTGGCAATCACTGGAACAAACGGCAAGACAACAGTGACCACTCTTACCGGGCAGCTTCTTCAAGAAGCGGGGAAAAAGGTATTTATCGGCGGTAATATAGGAATTTCTCTTTTTGATTACCTTCTGGAGCCTGAGGGTTATGACATTCTGGTCCTCGAAGTATCCAGTTTTCAACTGGAGAGTGCAGGAGAATTTGCGCCCGATGTGGCGGTGCTTCTGAATGTCAGCCCGGATCACTTGGACAGGCATGGTAGTTTTGAAAAATATCTCCGGGCAAAGATGAATATTTTCATTCATCAAAAAAAAGGGAGTACAGCCATCGTTAACAGTGATTGCCGGGACTGCATGAGTATTCCTCCAGGCGGCAGGGCAACAGTGATTTCGTTTGGCAGAGATCAGAACCAGGACATCAGGATTTCCAATCGGAACATCATCCTGTCGTTTCAGGGTGATGATGAGCAGTATTCCCTGGAAAAAACTGCTCTCGGTGATGCCACAGGTCTCTATAACTGCTGTCCGGCAATAATGACTGCAAGACTTCTTGGTTGCAGCCGTGAAAAGGTTCAGCATGGCCTGGATTCATTTTTACCCCTTGAGCATCGCATGGAACCAGTGGCAGAGCTTGACGGCATCAGGTTCTTCAATGACTCAAAGGCAACCAATACCGGAGCGGTTATTGCCGCATTGGAACAGATGGGGGAAAACTCAACAGTTCTCATCCTCGGCGGTCGTGACAAGGGAGATGATTACAGCCTGTTGACTGCTGCGATAGCGGAAAAAGTCAAGGCCGTAGTTCTGATAGGAGAGGCGGCACCTCTTATCAATGCGGCTTTGGGAAAAGAGATGGTCCGCACCAAAGCAGTCTCCATGGAGGATGCGGTTAAAAGGGCACTGGAATACGCGGAGAGCGGAGACGTGGTTCTTCTCTCTCCGGCCTGTGCCAGTTTTGATATGTTTGCCGGTTATGGGCAGCGTGGAAGGTTGTTTAAAAAAACGGTTCTTAACCTGGCCGGAATTTCTGGTCAGGATCGAAGGTAACAGACAGGGACAGGCAAATGAGGAGCAGATGATAAAGGGAAAAAAACCAATACGATTGCTGCTGACCGGTGGTGGCACCGGTGGCCATCTCTTTCCCGCCATTGCTACTGCTCAGGAGTTTCAAAGGCAACTGCCGGGCACTGAAGTGCTGTTTGTCGGTACAAGGAGAAAAATGGACAGCGGCAGCCTGGAAGTTTATGGTTTTACCAGCAGGTCCATCCTCAGCTATGGAGTGAAGGGAAAAAATATAATTCAGTTGGTAAAAGCTCTGGCTGCCCTGCCTCTTTCCTATGTTCAGGCCGTACGGATTCTGCGTGAATTCAAACCCGATGTCGTTTTTGGAGTCGGCGGATACGTTACCGGACCTGTTGTTGCCGCGGCAAAGAGTATCGGTATTCCCACGATTATTCATGAACAGAATTCGGTTCCGGGGCTTGCCAACAGAAAACTGGGAAGGATAGTGGATCGGATTTGTCTGTCTCTTCCGGGAAGTGCGCAATATTTTCCAGAACACAAAACGGTGCATACCGGAAATCCGGTGCGAAAAAAAATTTTGGATCTGCTGAAAAAAGATCGCAGGGGAGAAGGGGCTGCGACAAAACAGACAATACTGGTTCTGGGCGGCAGTCAGGGAGCCAGTGGAGTGAACAGGCTGGTGGTGGATGCATTTCTGTCACCTGAATACAACCTTTTTTCAAAAATAAACCTGATTCACCAGACGGGAGAAAATGACCTGAAGATGGTTATTGACAGTTACAGGGAAGCTGGTGTGAGGGTAAATGTGAAACCGTTCTTCACGAAAATGGAAAAGGTGTATGAGCGGGCCGATTTTCTCGTTTCCAGAGCCGGGGCGACAACGTTGTCGGAAATCGCGGTGCTGGGTAAGCCGGCGATCCTTATTCCTTATCCTCATGCGGCGGATGATCACCAGACTAAAAATGCAGAGTTTTATGTTCAGGGTGGTGGCGCCAAGATGTACCAGGAAAAGGAGTTGACCGGTTCAATTCTTGCGCAACAGATTTTGGAACTGGTCTCAGATGAGACCAGACTGGAGGAAATGGGCCAGGCTATGCAGGAGCTGTCCTGGCCGGATGCCCCTGAAAAGATTGTGGCCTGTTGCCTGGAACTGATCACATAGTTATGGTTATAAAATCATAGAGTTTCTACCCCTGAGACCAATTACTGATTATGCATTGGAAAACAAGACATATACATTTCGTCGGCATTGGCGGTATTGGTATGAGTGGCATTGCCGAACTCCTTCTGAACCTGGGCTACAGAGTATCCGGGTCGGACCTGAACAGTTCAGTGATTACAGAAAAACTGGAGAGCCTCGGGGGAGTGATTTACCAGGGGCACAGCAGTGACTGGATAGAAGGAGCCGATGTGGTGGTGACCTCCTCTGCCATTTCCCCTGATAACCCGGAAGTGACCAGGGCACTGGAAACGCATGTTCCTGTGATCCAGCGGGCGGAGATGCTCGCGGAATTGATGCGTCTGCAGAAATACGGGATCGCCATAGCCGGGAGCCATGGTAAGACATCGACCACCGCAATGGTGAGCTGGATGCTGGCCAATGCAGGTCTTGATCCCACAGTTGTTATCGGTGGAAAGGTTGATGCCCTCGGGGGCAATGCAAAGCTGGGGCAGGGGGAATTCCTGGTGGCTGAGGCCGATGAAAGTGATGGTTCATTTTTGAAACTGGCACCGGTACTGGAGGTGGTCACCAATATAGACCTGGAACACCTGGATTACTATCGGGATATTGATCATATCAAGGAAACTTTTCTTGATTTCATTGATAAGGTTCCGTTTTACGGTGCGGCCATAGTCTGTCTGGATGATGGGAACATAGCAGATATTCTGCCGAAAATCAGTAAAAGAGTGATAACCTATGGCTTGACCCCCCAGGCCGATATTTACGGGGAAAATCTCTACTATGACAATGGCAGGGTGCATTTTGACGTCCGGCAGAATAGCGTGGAACTTGGCAAATTATCCATTGCTCCGCCGGGCAGACATAACGTGTACAACAGCCTGGCGGCGGTGGGTGTCGGTCTGGAGCTGCAGATGAGTTTTGCAAAGATCAAGGATGGTCTGGAGAGTTTCGCAGGTGTACAGAGGCGAATGGAAAAAAAAGGGGAAGTCGCTGGAATTACCGTGGTTGATGACTACGGGCATCATCCAACGGAAATACGGGCTACTCTGTCGGCGATTAAGCAGGCATGGCCGGATAAAAGACTTGTGGTGCTTTTTCAGCCTCACAGGTATACGAGAACGAAGGCTTTGTTTAAAGAGTTCCAGACCTGTTTTCACCAGGCTGATCT
Organism: Desulfomarina sp.; assembly: GCF_054039375.1. Classification (NCBI taxonomy): domain Bacteria; kingdom Pseudomonadati; phylum Thermodesulfobacteriota; class Desulfobulbia; order Desulfobulbales; family Desulfobulbaceae; genus Desulfomarina; species Desulfomarina sp. Next base: position 25,494 of record NZ_JBPLBA010000271.1, read on the forward strand.
TCTTGTGATGACCGAAATCTATGCGGCCAGCGAGAGACCGCTGGAAGGGGTTACCGGTGAAAAGCTGCTTGAGGCCGCGAGAAAGCATGGCCAGAAACATGTACTGTACATGGCTGAAGTCGCCACCATGGCCGGGAAGCTTCTCCCCCTCCTGAAACAGGGTGATCTTGTACTGACCCTGGGGGCAGGTAATATCGTCAATGTCGGGGAGGAGCTGCTAAAAGCCCTGAAGGACAACTGATCAGTTAGCGTTGAAAGAATATAAAATCAAAGAGTTGCTGATTATGTGAGTGGTTGCTCATAGAGTTGTTGAATCTGGGAATGGTAACGATACGGGAGGAGATCATGAACAGTTTCCAGAAAGAGAAACTTGTTTCTCTTGTTTCACATCCGGTGAAATGGGAGTGCATGATGAGTATCTACACGTCTTTTTCCATTGGAGGTCCGGCAGAAGCAATTGTTACTGTTAATCTGAAGGAGGAACTGGTTCTGTTGCTGAAATTTCTCAAAGAAGAGGAAATCATGTGGCGTATAATTGGTCGCGGAACCAATCTTCTTGTGGCGGATCGTGGATTTCCCGGTGTAATCCTTCTGCTGGGTAAAGAATTCCAGGCAATTTCAGGCTGTATTGACATGGGTGATGACAGGGTTCTTGTCAGGGCGGGTTCCGGCTGCAGCCTGGGCAGATTTTCTCTGAACTGCATGGAAAAGGGGCTTGCGGGACTGGAATTTGCCGGTGGTATTCCCGGAACCGTCGGCGGTGCGGTTATAATGAATGCGGGGGCCTGGGGTGAGGATATCAGTTCAATTGTTAACAGCATAACATTGACTTCCGATGACGGGGAGAAGGTGTTGAAACGGGAGGATCTGCATTTTGAATATAGATGCTGGAAGGATTACAGCGATATTTCCGGCGGGGCTGTCATCAGTGAGGTGGAATTTCTGTTGAAGCGGGAGGATCCGGAAAAGATAAGGGGTCGTTGTCGCAGGCTCCAGGAGAAGCGTCGGCGTATTCAGCCGAGTAGTTTTGCCAATGCCGGTTCTTTCTTCAAGAATCCTGATAATGACAGTGCCGGGCGATTAATTGAGGCCAGCGGTTTCAAAGGGGTCAGGGTAGGTGATGCCATGGTATCGGAAAAACATGCTAATTTTCTGGTGAACTGCGGAAAGGCTACAGCGGGCGATGTCCTGAGTCTGATGAACAGGATCCAGAAAAAAGTTAAAGAGGACAGTGGAGTGGAGTTGCAGCCGGAAGTCCATTTTATCTGAAAATCCTCGGTTGAAGGTTTTATTGCCGCAGTCAGGATTTTCATTGGTTTTTGTGACTGTGCCTCAGGGGCCGGTCATGCCGGTTCATCTGTACAGGAATTCGGTCCAGGGGGTGAATGGAAATGTTTTCTTTTTTGAAAAAGATAGTCCTGTCAGCCGTAAAGGGGAGAAATGGAGAGCGGACAGTTCGCACAGACGAACTGCATATCAAAGGTGTTCCCGGCGAAAAAGGCCACAACCTGAACAGAAAAAAAACTATTTTTTTAAAAATAAAGAGATGGTCCATAAAGCGGAAAATCCGGTCGGATTACAGCAGGGTTTCAAACAGGGGCAGACGGCGTGCAGCCGCCAGAACAGCGGCTGTTCTGGCGGCAGTTCCTCTTTTCGTTGCCGTGGGTTTGTTTGGGAGTGGATTTCTGGCTGACTGTCTTTCAGGTATTTCTTTTTTTCAGGTGGAAAGACTGGTTTTTTCAGGTAACAGTGTAGTAACTGACAATCAGCTTCGTGAGCTTTCAGGAATAATAGTCCATCGCACCAGCCTGATAGGACTGGATGAGGATACAGTCAGGGAGAAATTGCTGAAAAATCCACATATTGCTTCCGTCAACATGAAAAGAAAATGGCCGGATTCCGTGGTCATTACTGTCAGGGAGCATGAACCTGTTGCAATTCTGCAGAGAACTGTTTCAGGATCCGACAAGCTTGTGTATATAGATAAAAAAGGAGTACCCTTTCTCGATGTACCTGTGGGGGGGGATGTGGATTACCCGGTGGTTACAGGTGTGGAGGAAATTGAAGATGCCGGAGATCGTGAAAAAGCGTTCAGAAATATATTGACTTTATTAAAGTTTGTCAGGAAAAATGATCCTCATCTGCCTGTCCATTCTGTTTCTGAAGTCCATGTGAACAGGAAGGGGGAAATGGTGATTTACCTGGTGGAATATCCGTTTCCAATTTACTTTGGAAATGGTAACACTAAGGACACTAAAGAGAAATACATAAACCTGGTTCGGTGTCTCAGATATCTGTACAGTAACCGGAACAGGGATGAACGTATCGCCGGAATTGAATATATCCGGATGGACTATTTACAAGACAAGGTGCTCGTTTCGAGAGTCAACCAGGTTAACTGAGTATGAATGGGAAGAACAGGGAAATAATAAACGACGAAGAAGACGTTTCCCAGAAGGAACATGCTGACGATATTCACCAGGAACCGGGAGAACTTGTGGTCGGCCTGGATATCGGTACTACTAAAGTATGCTGTGTCGTCGGTGAGGTTTTTGATGGAAACATTGAAATAATCGGGGTTGGAACGGCACCGTCGGTGGGGTTGAAAAAGGGCGTTGTTGTCAATATAGAAAGTACCGTGCGGTCAATCCAGCAGGCCGTTTCCCTGGCTGAAGAGGACGCCCAGTGTGATCTGCGTTCCGTCTATGTCTACGTGGGCATAGCCGGAAATCATATCAAGGGGTTCAACAGTCCCGGTATTCTTGCCATTAATGACAGGGAAATCCAGCAGTCTGATATAGAAGAGGTGATTGCTGCGGCACGAACCGTAAAGATTTCGGAGAATCAGAGGGTTATCCATGTAATCCCCCAGGAATTCATGGTGGATGATCACACAGGTATCCAGAATCCCGTGGGTATGACCGGGGTGCGGCTGGTAACCAATGTTCATATCGTAACGGCTGACCTCGGTGCGGTGCATAATCTTGTGACCTGTTGCAATAAGGCAGGCCTTGATGTAGCCCAACTTGTGCTGGAATCCATAGCTTCCGCCAATGCGGTTCTCAGTCTGGACGAGATGGAACTGGGTGTGGCCTTGATTGATATCGGCGGCGGGACAACGGATCTTGCGGTGTTTTGTGATGGTACAATTCGGCACACCTGTGAAATTGGTCTGGGGGGACATAATCTCACCAATGATATTTCCGTGGGCCTGAGGACTCCTCTGCAGGAAGCGGAGAGATTAAAAGAGGATTACGGTGGAGCCATATCTTCAATTATAAAACCGAATCTGGTGGTGGATGTGCCCACGGTTGGAGACAGGGAGCCGAGAAAGGTAACCCAGAAGGTTCTGGTGGATATTCTTGAGGCCCGTATCGTTGAGATCCTGGAGATGATGAATGCAGAACTAATAGCGTCCGGTCAGAAAAACAAGATCAACGGTGGGGTGGTTATTACAGGCGGGACGGCTCTCCTCGCCAACCTCGTGGAGCTGGCGGAACAGATTTTTGATCTGCCGGTGAGAATAGGATACCCCACTGGAATAACAGGCCGGATTGATGAACTGTTCAGTCCACGCTGCACAACGGGCGTCGGTCTTGTCATGTACGGCAGGAATCTGCATCGGGATGGCAAACGTCAGAACAGGACCATGGTTGGTAAGGTAAAGGGGTGGTTGAAAAAAATCATGTAAGTGCAGGATTTGGCTTTCAGGGAATTACAGCAGATGCTATATTGTTTTGTTAAGAACTTGAAAGAAATTATTTACAGGGGCAGGAACTATATAATTATATTACCTCTGAACTGTAATACCTGAATCCTGCTCTTCAGAAAATGAAAAATGGATTTTATCTGAATTTTACAATTGGCAGTTTTACCGAATCCTGAGTCTCGCAGACTCTGAACTTTCCGGTTGCAGGATTCAGGTTGTATTTCAAGGTGCTGTCGAAGGAAAAATCACCGAGGTCGTCACGGATTGAAGAAGAAATAATATTGAGATAGAAGTATGGAAAGTAACAGTCAGGGGGTAGATATGGGATTCAGGATGGCTGAATCAGAAGGTGTTGCTGTTGTGAAAGTTATTGGTGTAGGTGGAGGTGGCGGCAATGCCATCAACACCATGGTTACCAATAGACTTCAGGGAGTTGAATTCATTGTGGCCAACACCGACAAGCAGGCTTTGAACCAGTCAAAAGCTGATATCTGTCTTCAGATAGGGCCTGGTATAACCAAGGGGCTTGGAGCAGGTGCCGATCCGGAAACCGGGAGTCTTGCCGCTTTAGAGTCGCTGGAGGAAATCAAGGATGCGCTCAAAGGCAGTGACATGGTTTTTGTCACCGCGGGACTCGGCGGAGGAACCGGGACCGGTGCCGCACCGGTAGTGGCCAAGGCCAGTAAGGAGCTTGGGGCCCTGACGGTGGCGGTTGTTACCAAACCATTTGGTTTCGAAGGAAAACTTCGTGCCAAAAATGCAGATGAAGGATGGCAGGAGCTGCAGAAATATGCTGACACCATCATCACTGTACCCAATGACAGGTTACTCTCCATCATGAAGAAAAACAGCAAGCTGGCGGAAATGCTGTCCATGGCGGATACTGTTCTTCTGGAGGCTGTCAAGGGAATAACTGATCTTATCAATGTACCCGGCCTCATTAATGCTGATTTTGCTGATCTGCGCACGGTCATGCGGGAAGTTGGTCCTGCCGTAATGGGGTCGGGAAGGGCCTCCGGTGAAAACAGGGCCATTGAAGCCGCAACGAGAGCGATTGATAACCAGCTCCTGGAAGATTTCGGTATTGAAGGGGCCCGCGGTCTTTTGATTAATATTTCTGCTTCAGAGGAAAGTTTTGCCATGTCTGAATTCATGGAGGCTTCTGCTCTTATTCAGGAGAAGGTTGACGATGATGCCCGGGTGGTTATCGGTGCACTTTATGATGATTCCCTGGGTGATGAACTGCATGTAACCGTCATCGCCACCGGAGTTGGGGATGTCCTCGGCAGAAAGAAGACCATTAATCCGGTGGAGGATCATATTAAAAAAAAGGATATCCATAAGGAACCTGAAAAAATAGTCAAAGGGGCTCCTGCGACTCCTAATATTCATCCAAGGGTAACCCCTCTGCCCGGCTCAAATTTTGATATGTTTGACAACCTCGGGTCTTCCGGCAGCCCGGAAGGGAGAAAGGGTGATTTCATGGATGAGGATAATCTTGAAATTCCTGCGTATCTGCGCAGAAATGCCAATTAGATTGGACCAGGTCTGTCGGTCAGGCTCCTGTACAGGAGGTCGCTATCAAGAGAAGAAAACAGGCGTCCGGAAGTGGCGGGAGCAGGAGAGATTATTTACTGGAGCAGGAGAAAGGCAGCTTTCTCAAGAAATGGACAGGCCGTCGTCCCATTGCTCTTCTCTATCCGAACAGGTACAGGGTTGGTATGTCCAGCCTTGGTTTCCAGCTTGTCTATTCACTCCTGAATAACCTCGAATCCATTGTCTGTGAGCGTTTTTTTCTGGCCGAGAACAAAGAACGTCTTCTTTCCATTGAGTCAGGCAGAGAACTGGACCAGTTCCCCCTTGTCTATATTTCCATAAGTTTCGAACACGATTATCTTCACCTGGTGGAGATGTTGCTCAGTGGGGGTATTGCACCTCTGGCAGCGGATCGTGATGAAAGAGTCTCACCCGGTTCTCCTCTGGTTGTCTGCGGAGGTGTGGCCACATTTATGAATCCCGAGCCCCTTGCACCGTTTGTGGATCTCTTTTTCATTGGAGAGGCGGAGCCCCTGCTGGGGAAGGTGACTGAATTCCTGCTGGAACATTTTCCAGGTTCCTCGAGGCGGGATCTCCTTTACAATATCTCAAGGGCGCATGGGGGGTGTTATGCGCCCACCCTCTATACACCTGAATATGACGACAGCGGCAGACTTGTCGCTCATCATCCTGAACCCGGTCTGGTTCCGAAAATCAAAAAAATCTATCAGGATCGGTGCCTGACAGCATCCCATTCCCAGCTTCTTACTCCCGAAGCTGAATTCTCAGATCTCTTCCTTACGGAACTGGGTCGTGGTTGTTCCCGCGGATGTCGTTTCTGTGCTGCAGGCTATATTTACCGGCCTCCAAGGCTCTGGGACGCGGACGCGGTCATTGCCGGGATCGAGGAAAGAAATCGGGAAATATCCCGGATCGGACTGCTCGGTATGGAGATGGCAGACGCAATGGAGCTGGATACCCTGTCAGATTATCTGCAAAAAAGCGGCTGTGCCCTCTCTTTTTCCTCCCTGCGTGCCGACAGGTTGTCTGGTCCGTTGCTTGAGCTGCTTTCTAAAAGTGGTCTGAAAAGCGTGGCCATTGCCCCTGACGGCTGTTCGGAGAGGCTGAGAAAGGTGATCAACAAAGGGTTGAATGAGCAGGATCTCATTCTGGCCGCTGAACGGCTGGTTGATGCCGGTATCTACAAACTCAAACTGTACCTGATGATCGGTCTGCCGTCTGAAACCCTTGAGGACCTCAACGAATCCATTGAACTCCTGGCGAAAATCAAGGAAAAAACCGATCCCATCGGTCGAAGTCGCGGGAGGCTGTGCGACATCACCATCTCCATCAACTGTTTTACACCGAAAGCCTGGACCCCGTTTCAGTTCCATGCTTTCGGAGTCAGCGAGCAGCTGGAGAGTGGAGAGAGACGAATGGCCGGAGAAGTTGTAGCCGGGTTGAAGAAAAAATTGAAGTATCTGAAGAAAGGGTTTAAAAAATATGCAAACGTCCATGTCAACCACGATAAACCGGATAATGTGCTCTTTCAGGCGGTTCTGGCCAGGGGGGATCGGCGGGTGGCGGATATGCTGCTGGAAATGGCTGTCAACCGGACGCCCTGGAAACAGGCAATGAAATGCGTGGGGCTTTCCCCTGAGCAGTACGCGGTGCGCGGGTACGGAGAAAAGGACTATTTCCCATGGTCTATTATTGACCACTCCATCAGGCAGCGTTTTCTCTGGAAGGAATATCAAAAGAGTTTTACTGCCAGGAGCAGTGTGCCCTGCAATACGGAAAAATGCAGGTTGTGTGGAGTATGCAATGGCTGAAAAAGCACTCTCACCCGAAAATCTTGACTCTATCCGGAAACGGGAACTTGAAGCAGGGTTGAAGCCATTCAAGCTTGTCAAGTATTTCACTTTTTCCAGCTTGTTTGTGATCCTGGTCTTCACCCTGTTTCTCTCCTGGATTATTTCTAATAATGCCAGGGAAGTAATGATGGAGCAGAACGAGGAATATTCACTGCTGCTTGCAGAAAATCTTAATCAGCAGGTGTTCAGGCGTTTTGTTCTGCCTGCAGTTGTCCGTTATGGTGGTATCGCCCTCAGTAATCCAGAGCAGTTCGAGCTGTTGGATTCCATTATCCGCGGGGTTATCCAGGGGCTGAAAATTGACTCAGTCACCATTTATGATTCCAGTGTCAATATTATTTCCTATTCGACCGTTCCCGGCCTGGTCGGGAAAAAGAACCTGGGGAGAGAGGAGTATAAAAAAGCATTGAAGGGGATCTCCAACTCAAAACTCTTTTACAGTGGTACTGTTTTCAGTCTGCTTCATATCGGCAGTGATGTGCAGTGTGAGCTGAAAACGTTTATTCCCTTTCGTCAGGTTCGCCAGGATGGAGAGGGGGGTGATCTGATTATGGGGGTCATTGAGATTGAGAAAAACCTTTCCCGCAGCTATGCTAATATTATAAGATTACAGGGACGTATTATCATCGTTTCAAGTGTGGTCATGGCGATTCTTTTCCTGGTTCTGCGCAGTATTGTTTTCAGGGCCGGGGAGATCATGGAAAAACGAACCCTAGAAAGACTTCGCCTTGAAGAGAAGCTGAGTCAGAATGAGAGGCTTGCTCATCTTGGAAAAATGGTTGCCACTGTATCCCATGAAATCAAAAGTCCCCTGGGAATAGTGCGCAGTACTGCAGAAATTCTCGCCAAACGGATTGAAAAACTGGCTCCGGGCAATGAACATCTGGCAAAAATCATTGTGGAGGAAACTATTCGGCTCAATGCCATCGTCGTTGAGTTTTTAGATTTTGCCAGACCTCAGAAGATGGATTTCAGGGAGGATAATCTGAACAGGGTGGTCAAGAAGGTGCTTGATTTCGTCTCTTCAGAGCTCAAGCGAAAGCGCATTGAATTGATTACGGACCTGGCACCGGATTTGAAGCGATGTTTACTGGACAGGGACCTGTTTTACCGGGCACTCCTCAATGTGTTTATAAATGCCCTTCATGCCACGGAAGAAGGGGGCAGCATTCAGGTGGCAACGTCAATGGAAAAGGATAAAGTCCGGTTTTCCATCAGGGACACCGGCAGAGGTATTGAAAAAGAAAAATTGAAGATGGTTTTTGAACCATTTTTTACGGATAAAAGCAAGGGCACGGGGCTGGGCCTTGCCATAACGAAAAATATTGTTGAAAGTCATGGCGGGGAAATAACAGTGGAGAGTGAGATTGGAAAAGGAACGATATTCATCATCGATATCCCGGCGGTCACCTGATATTCTACGTGTTGAGGCTATTCGGTTTCTTGATAACGGTCCCTACAGTTTTGAAATCAGGGGCGGGGAATGTGTTGGCCTGAGCGGCCCTTCGGGGATCGGCAAGACCCAGCTCCTACGGGCCATGACGGATCTCATGGAGCATGAGGGCAGGGTGCTGCTGGATGATGTTCCGGCGGAAGCGGTTTCCGCACCGGCCTGGCGCTCAATGGTAACAATGATTCCAGCCGAGTCAGCCTGGTGGTATGAGCTGGTGGGAGATCATTTCCCCGAAGAAATGGGAAGAGATGCGGCGGAGGTGCTGCTGGCCGGTGTCGGCTTTGAACCGGACGTGTTCAACTGGCAGACAAATCGGCTGTCCACCGGAGAAAAACAGCGACTGGCCCTGCTCCGGGGAATATGTAACGGACCCGGTGTGCTGCTGCTGGATGAGCCTTGTTCCGCCCTGGACAGTAATCATACGATTCTGGTGGAAGAGTTTATTCTTGGCTACCAGAAAGAACATGGTACGGCAATTTTCTGGGTCAGTCATGATCCTGAACAGTTGCGGCGGGTTGCGTCAAGGTTTTTTGTCATGGAAAAAAAGAATCTTCTGGAATCCACCTGGCTATGAATGTAATAGCACTCAGTGCCTGGGATTTGAGTATGGCTGCGGCCCTTGTGTGTCTGTTGTCCCTCCTCAGCCTGCTTCTCAGCCTGGGCCTGGAGAAAAAAATTATTTTTTTCGGCTGCCGGATGACGGTGCAGCTCCTGATTATTGGTTTTATTCTGCGTTTTCTCTTTGCCGATGCCAGATTTCCTATGATTCTGCTGATGTCCATGGTCATGCTGTTCGCGGCCGGCCGGGAGGTGGCAGCCCGTCAGAAGAGAAGGATGAAGGGCTGGACCGGATATGGGATCGGCATTGGCGCCATGTTTGTTTCCTCCTTTTCCGTTGCCTTTCTGGCTCTGCTGTTCATGATAAGTGTGAAGCCGTGGTATACGCCCCAGTACGCCATTCCTCTTCTCGGCATGTTGCTCGGTAATACCATGACAGGTATTGCTCTTGCTCTGGACCGACTGACCGACCAGTTTCATCGGGAGCGAAATGTTGTTGAACAGCGGTTGCTTCTCGGTCAGACCTGGAAAGAGGCTTCAAGTGATATACGCCGGGACTGCATGCGCACCGGTATGGTGCCGATCATCAATTCCATGGCAGCCGCCGGCCTGGTCAGTCTGCCCGGTATGATGACCGGCCAGATTCTTGGAGGTACTCCCCCGGTGGAGGCGGTCAAGTACCAGATCCTGATCATGTTTCTGATTGCAGCAGGCACAGGATTTGGCGTTATCAGTGCCATATGGATGTCCGGCTATTATCTGTTTGATAAGCGGCATCGCCTCTGTCTGGACAGGTTGGCAGGGTCCGGTTCTGAAAATGGACAGGGACGGTTTGATTAATCATTGAGTTATTGCCCCTTTGAGTAGTTACATTATTTTGAATGGAGTATGAGATGGGAAAAAAAGTTTTGATCATTGGTGGTGTTGCGGCCGGGCCAAAGGCCGCCTGCAGGATAAAACGGTTGCTGGCGGACGCGGAAGTGACCATGGTTGACCAGGACAGCCTGATCTCCTACGGTGGTTGCGGCATACCTTATTATGTTTCCGGAGATGTCTCAGATGAAAAGGAGTTGCGGTCAACAAGTTATCATATGCTCAGGGACAAAAAGTATTTTGAAAAGGCCAAGGGTGTGAAAACTCTAACCTCAACCCGTGCCCTGTCCATTAACCGCCATGAGAAAACAGTTACGGTTGAGGATCTGAAAACTGGTGAAAAACTCGATCTTCCCTATGACGTCCTCCTGCTGGCAACCGGCAGCCGTCCAGTTACCCTGCCCATTCCCGGCAGTGATGCTGATGGGGTTTTTACCGTCAATGATATCCATAAGGCTGTGGAAATAAAGGAAAGAATTGCCAGGGGAAAGGTTGGGAAAGCGGTAGTTATTGGAGGAGGAGCCATCGGCATTGAAATGGCCGAAGCCTTCACTGACCTCTGGGGTGTGGAAACCGCCCTTGTTGAATTTACTGATCAGCTCCTGCCCCGTATTGTCAGTCGAACTCTTTCCTCAATCCTGGAAAAACACCTGAGGGATAATAACGTGGAGGTCTTTCTCGGTGAAGCGGCCAGGGAGATTATCACGGAGGATGGCAGGGCTGTGGGCGTGAAAACGGCAAAGAGGAGCCTGGTGGCAGACATTGTCATCATGGCCGTGGGTGTCAGGCCCCGCTCAGAGCTGGCAAAAGAGGCGGGACTCCATGTTTCAAACGGTGGTGCCATCGTGGTCAATGAGAGGCTGCAGACTTCGGATCCGCATATTTACGGAGCAGGGGATTGTATCGAAATCCCGCATCTGATTTCCGGGAGGAAATTTTTCGCCCCGTTCGGCTCAATGGCGAACAAACAGGGCAGGGTGGCCGCGGACAATATGGCGGGACTGGTTTCCGTTTTCAAGGGCGGAGTGGGTTCTTTCATATTGAAGGCATTTGAGATGTCTATCGGCTCCACGGGACTTAGCCTGGAAACGGCATTGGCGGAGGGCTTTGATGCTGAGGTGTCACTGACCTCTCCCGCGGATCGGGCTCATTTTTATCCTACCCAGTCCATTATGTGTCTGGAGATGATTTTCGACAGGAAAACCAGGCGGGTTCTGGGGTTTCAAGGAGCGGGTTCCACCAGCGACGGCCTGCTGGCCCGACTGGATGCTGCGGCAGTGGCCCTGTGCAACAATGCGGTGATAGATGATTTCAGTAATATGGAAATGGCCTATTCCCCTCCTTTTTCAAGTGCCATTGATCCCATCAATGGTGCTGCCTATGTGGCAGATAATCTCTGTGCGGGGAGGATGAGGCAGATTTCCATGGATTCCTTCTACGCCTTTATGGCAGACCGTTCCATTGAGCCGGACTGGCTGGTTCTTGATGTCCGTCATGTCAAGCAGTCGACACCATTTGTGGAAAAATTTGGTGAATCCCTTTGGATTTCTCTGCCCTATGATGAAATACGTGAGCGTTATGGTGAATTGCCGACGGACAAGACCCTGATCATTTTCTGCAATGCGGGGACGCGTTCCTTTGAGATTCAGGTTTTCCTCGATGCGATGGGGCTGACCAATAACCTGGTTCTACCTGGCGGCTACAATGTGATCAAACGCATGGGGGCAGACTGGCTACCGGAGAGTTGAGCTTGAAAAACAAAGAGTTATTGACCCTGTGAGCAGTTGTGGCTGGAGAGGTCGCAACTCTCCCAGGAAATCTGTTCGGGTGTTATGGTGAAAAGGGTGTAGCATGGAACAGGAGGAAGAAGCGGCGGGACAGTGAAATAATTTATTCCCCTGAGTTTGCAATTATGCAGGCTTATATGATGGTGGCCGGAGATGGCAACCGGCGTGGCCCTTATGTTTTTTTCCAGCACTGTCCGAACTTCTCCGGCATTGTCAATGCAGTACCATTGTTTTAACTCGTCTTCCCGGTCTTCCCGGTTCCAGTGGATTAATCCGTGGTGCATGAATACCAGGTGGATCTGGCCGGTATGCGAGGAGAGCTGAGTATCCAGCCAGTTGAGCTGTTCCGCCGGCAGAATACCACCCCATTTCTCTCTTTCATCGGGCAGGCAACTGTCCAGGGCCAGCAGGCGCAGGCCTGGTGCTATTTGTTTCGCGTAATATGATTTTTTCAATTTATCATAGCCAAATCCTTTGAAAAAACTGATAAAAGCATCAGGCGCCAGGTAGCGGACTCCGGTTTTTCTCCTTTGCGGATCTGCAGGCTGGTAGTCGTGGTTGCCCCGGAGAACGAAGACCTCAGTTTTCAGTGTGTTCAGCAGGTCGCGAACTGCTTCCGCATTTTCAACTTCACCGTCCCGGAGGAGATCACCATTGAAAAGAACAAAAGCCAATCCCTTGACATGGTTGAGTCTTTCAATGGCATCCTGAATGTGTTCGATACTGTCTTCATCGATATCGATGTGGCAATCTGCGATCACAGCAAACCGAACCGGTTGGAAGACTGTTTCGGGTGAGTCTGTAAATTGTCTGCAGCCTCTGTTAAGGGCCGAAATTGAGTCGTCTGAAACCATCAGATCGGTTAATTTTCCTCAATATAGGGGTCTTTTTTCTCAAAAGATTCAGGTTTCAGAGTGAACTCGCCATGCCTGTTGTATACCGGATATCCTGCAACAACCCATCCTCTGAAAGCATCAGATATATTGGTGACGTTCGTGTATCCCATTTCGAGCAGTCGCCGGGTCGCAAAGGCTGAACGGGCCCCTGTCCGGCAATAAAGATATATTTTTGTATCCGGATTCGTGATTCTGCCGGGAACCATCCATTCAATCAATCCCCGGTTGATATGAATTGCGCCGGGAAGATGGGCGGCATTGTATTCCTTTTCCGTGCGAACATCGAGAAGTACAAATTCTTCCCCACTGTCCATGATTTTTTTAAATTCCACCGCATTAACATGGGGTTGGTTCTGTTTGAGGGGTTGCCAGAGATTCACCACATTTTGTCTGATCTGTTCAATACTGGTGGCTGCGACAGTGGAAAGAGGAGTGGAAAACGATAACAGGACACAGCAAAAAAACGCGGGGAAATAGTTTTTTGTCTTCAAAGCGGCCTCCGTAGGTTGATGGGAATTGAGGGTCAGTTAAAAACTATCCACTGCATTTACCCCTGTCAATACGTGGTACCTTTTCCGAAAGTGCCGTATTAAGCTTTTTCCAACGATTGTCTGAAAAAATGGGTCAGTTCAATTAGACAAAGTTGTTTTTTTTATGATATTATCTTTTGAAAAGGATTATTAATTACGCTCTTTCCTGGTCTGGAAAGCGAAAATCAGAAAAATCAGGACTTCAGTTCACCAGGGAACAGACTGAAGAATTGAGGGTTGAAGAGCATGGAACTCAGAAAACAGGTGGAACAGATATGGTTGATTTAAATCCTCAACACATGATTGATGAGGTAAAGGATAACATAAAAACCGGGGATGCGTTGAAAACCAGGCTTGTTCTGGATCAGATAGAACATGTGGATGAAAAGACCAAGAAAACACTGATCTATCTTCTTTCCAGGGCAGAGCTGGATTTTTCAATTCCCCTCTTTCTCTACCTGCTGACGGAAAAGGTGGAAGTGGCCGATGAAATGCCCATAATCCGGGAAACTTTTCTCAGTCAGCTTCTGGCTTATCCCGAAAAACTGCTGGAGTTCCTGGCTTCTCCGGATATCGAGGATAAGACCGAGTTGATCAGGGTGGTGGGTGAACTCAAGTTCGAAGAGGCGACTCCCATTCTCCTGGACATGGTGGCTGAATCAGAGGATGAGGCACAGATTCTACTGATTATAGAGACCCTGGGCCAGATTGGTGATCCCGAAGCCATCAACACACTCACCGATTATCTTTATGCAGCCAACCGTGAACTGATAATGGCGGCAGTGCAGTCCCTCGGTCAGGTTGGAACCCCGACAGCGATGCACAGGCTGGCGGAAAGAATGGGAACGGACAATGAGATTGATTTTCTGATTCTCTCTATCTTCTCGGAGGTGCAGGATCAGATTTCTCTTGAAAAGCTCAATGATACCATCCGTTCAAAATATGCCCATATGCGGACCTACGCCAAGCAGAAGCTTGTGGAAATAGGGCCGAAATCAGTACCTTACCTGATAGAGAACCTGCTCCATGATGACCCTGACTTTCTCATCCATACCTTGAATGTGCTGGGAGAAATCGCCGATGAATCCGCCATTGTTCCCATCAGAAAGTTGCTCTCCAACGAACCCAGGAGTGCAAATGTACGCTTTGCCGCCTATGAGGCACTGGCGCTCCTTCCTCTCAAGAAAGGAGCTTACACTTTGACCGCGGGCCTGACGGATGTGGAGGATCATGTCTGTGTGGCGGCGGCCAGAGCCATTGACCGGAATTTTTCACCGATTCTCGGTGCGGGTATAAAGAACCTGCTGCGGGGGCCGGAAGAGGAGGCGAGGCATATAGCAAAAATCATTGTCAACGCCCAGGTGGACAATGTCTTTATGAATCTGGCCGATGATGAGGTTTTCCAGGAACTGGCCCTTATCTACCTTCCACATACCCATAAGGATATCAGGGAGCATTATCACAAGTTACTGCTGGATGCGGGCAAAAATGATTTTGCCAGAAAACTGGTGGGTGAAGATGAGGCCGGAGTCAGACCGAAGGTGGTGGCTGTTGATGATTCCAGGATGATCCTCAATATCTATAAAGCAACTCTCCATGAACTCGGATATGATCCCATTCTTTTCGAATTTCCCGCGTCAGCCCTGGAATGGCTGGAAACAGAAAAACCGTTGATGGTTCTGACCGATCTGAATATGCCGGAAATCACTGGAGTACAGCTGACCTCGAGGATCAGGGAAAAATATTCTGCTAAAATTCTGCCGATTATTATGGTTACAACCCAGAACGAGGCGCAGGATAACGAAGCTGCCTATGCGGCGGGAGTGAATTCCATTCTCCACAAGCCGTTCAATGCCAAGACTCTGGGAGCGGCTATGGAAGATGCATTGAAGCAGTAAGCGTTTTCATGGTCTCAAAATGGGCTCCCACTGTTTCCGGTCTGTGGGAATCCGAACCGAGGACCAGCGGTATTTTCTTTGAAACGGCCATTTCCAGAATCGTACGGGTCGGGAACTGTTCTCCCCTGATAGCCATCCCTGACGTATTCAACTCCAGGGCCATTCCCCGGTTCTTCACTCTGTCAAGCAGTTGTTCGATTCTGTCCATCTGGTTGTGGGTGGGGTGGATATCAGGTAGAAACCTCATCGCAGCGTCAAGGTGGCAGAGTATTGTGCCGGGCAGGTTGATAACTGCTTCGAGAAGAGATTCGAAATAGAGAGTCAGGATTTCTTCTCTTTCGTACCGGGCTATTTTTTCAATACTCTCTTTCCTCCTGCTGAACAGATTCAGGTGTTTTTCTCTGCCCTTCATTTTCACAAAATGACAGGAGATGCCGATTTCTGCCCAACTGCGACGTTCCAGGCGTGAAAGTAATTTTTTGCAGGCGGCCGGGTTATAACCGCATTCAACACCCAGGCCGATTTCAATAAATCCCTTATATTTTTTCTGCAGCCGTTTACCTTCCATGAAAAAGAGATCAAAATCTTCTTCCGAAAGCCAGGTGCAGTGTTCAGCCGTGATCCCCTCTTCCATATGTTCAAGGAAGACCAGACCGTCGAGTTTTTGTTTTATGGCCGCAAGAACATACTCCTCCATCTCTCCAGTCGCGTGGCCGCAGAACGAAGTGTGAATATGATGATCCGTTTTGTAATCCAGAGGGAGTCTCTTATTTGGGAAGACGGGCGTCATAAAGAGTTTTCAGGCGTTACCCCTGGGAAAAAAATGGAGAACACCGTCGATTTCAGAAGTGTCACAGATATGACCGAGTTCCATTTCCAGGTCAAGGTATTCTTCAATACCTTCAATCTTCAGTGAAAGTGTCGTCCCATCGGGTAGATGATAAACAACAGTACTGACGGATGAGAGATCTATGGGGGGAGAAAACAATTTCATGCAGCGTAATCCTTTATGGCAGGTTCACCATCGATAAATCTATTCTTCCCTGTTTGTAACTACTCACAGGGGTAGCAATTATATGATTTTATTACCTCTGAACTGTAATTGCTCACAGGTGCCTCAGATTTTTGCAGGCTCTTTTGTTCGCTATAGCCTACCTATGCGGACGAAAGAGACCGTGAAAAGCTGGGGTACCTGTGAGTAATTACCATTTCCCAGAGACTGCTTGTGAGCCTGGAAATGAACCTGTGACCAATTACCTTCGCCCGACTGAGTTTCATGGGTATGCGGTTACCTTTTCTTGATTACCCATGAAACTCAGCCAAATTGTGGATATGCCAGTTTTATCAGGCTGAGTTTCATACGTAATCAGATACCTTTTTTTATATAATGCACTGACTCAACACTCCCGTAATTTCTCTTTAATAATTACCATTACTTTTTACAAATGAGTATTATAATTAATCCATGACCG
>NZ_JBPLBA010000272.1:0-16915 GCF_054039375.1 Desulfomarina sp.
CCTGTTTTATCAGGCGTATTTCAAAAATCACTTTAGACTGATTATAAAATGATCTGGACTGACACTTTTTCATTTGAATTCCTTATCAATTGAGATTTCCAGTGATTTTTGACCGTAGGCTAGCCTGATCAAACAGGTACATCCACAATTTGGCTGAATTTCATGGGTGATCAAGATAACTTTTGTTATTTAGAAGAAAATTACATGGTTGTTACCCCTGTGAGATTTACCCCTCTGACTGTTTTTTTCACTGGTGCTCACATTTACTGTAATTACTGAGTACTCTGCTCAGCATATCTGGAAGATCATTTTTCTGCCTGGAGCTGCGGCGCAGTTGAGTCAGCGTTTTTTCCAGGGTCAGTCGTTCGCCCATGAAAACATGACGGAGGATAAGAGAGATAAGCCGGGTGATCGTTGTCAGGTTGGATATTCTCGACTGGAGATGTTGATCACGGTCAAAGGCGGTTGAAGCAAATATTTCCACAGGTGCACCGTCCAGTTCACTGACTGAGACATACCACGTGTTTCTTTCCCTGTCTGTCGTACGATAGCGGATAGCGTTCAGCTCTTCGGGAAGTTCAGGGTCGGATCCATGGCCCTGGGGAGAATCAGGTTCGCGCCCGGAGAGCCTTGAAAGTTTTTCAAAATATTTTTCATCTGTTTTCATATGGTCGACAACACTGTGACATGTGGAACACAGGGTGATATTGTCTATGGTGGTGAGCTTTCTTTTTTTCCCGCACGCGGGGCAGGGGGAATTCTGGGATTTAGATGTCATTTTTCCACTTTCCGTCCGGAATAGTTTTTTTGATGTATTTCAGCAAACAGTGTTGAAACTCTTTGCCTGTAATTTCTCTTGCGCCAAAACTGAGTAAAAGGTCAGTTTTCATCTGGCAGTCGATCATCCGGTAGTGCATTTTCTTAAGATAAGCAACAAGGGCGATAAGGGCAAATTTTGATCCGTTTGTCACCGTTGAAAACATCGATTCTCCAAAAAAGACCCGGTCAAGACAGAGGCCGTAAAGGCCACCGACAAGCTTGTCTGCCTGCCAGCATTCAACGGAATGACAGAAGCCCATTTCATGGAGCTGAATATAGGCCTGCTGCATCTCTTCGACCAGCCAGGTGTCTTCTCCCCTGTCCTGTCTGGTCCGGGCACAGGCTGTGATAACTTGCCTGAAACACGTGTCAAATGTTATAACTGTATTTGTTTTTCGCTGATATCTTTGAAGTCTTTTCGGGATCTTGAATTCTTCCACAAAGAGGACAAGCCGAGGTGAGGTAAACCACCATAAAATGGGGTCTCCCTGGGCAAACCAGGGAAAAATACCGGAACTGTAAGCGGAGAGGATTCGTTCGGGGGACAGGTCACCGCCAATTGCCAGGAGGCCGTTTTCTTCCGCCAGATCAGGATGAGGAAAAGTCTTTCTGTTATTGAGAAGAAAAACGGACATTTCAAAAAGTCGGTCTTGGAAGGTTCGTGTGGACGGGAAAAAACTCTTCGAATGATTTCATTTGTCAGCATACGAGGTTGTGGCGGATTGATGCACCTGTGAATAATTACCCGTAATCTACCATTATTGTGAAAGTCTGCAAGTGAGAGTTGATTTCTCTGCAATTGCAGGAAGTTTTGGTGATTATCCTTTTCCTTTTTTTGCGTGGAGTGTACTATATACTTAAACATGAATCCTGCACTTCAGAAAAGCGGAATCCAGGTGATTTGCGTTTGTTTCAAAGTCTGTGGCACCTGTGAGGATTTACAACATGAAGCCTCCATGGATTGAGGGATAACGTTTTGTTGTGATGATTAATCCTATCTTGTAACACTAATGGAAAACAATTCTGAACAGAGTAATCAATCCATTTTCCCTGTAACATATGAAGATGACTATTTTTTTTCAGGCGGTGGCCGGGGGCTGCTTCTTGATGAGATGGGTCAGGCAGTAATCCAGGGCATCCCTCTGCTGGTATTGACAGGAGATGAAGGGAGCGGCAAAACTGTTATCTGTGGAAAACTTCGGGAACAGGTAAAGGGTGATTGTCAGGTTGTCTTTTTCCCCCGGACGGTGGAATCTTTTGAGGATGTCATCAGGATCATTGCCACTGCCGTCGGTATTTCCAGCAGGAAAATTACGGATGGAGGCAGCCTGAGAGATCTGTTGCAGGCAATTGCAGGATTACTTCTGGAAGAAAACAGAAAGCTGTTGATTATTTTCGATGAAGCTGAAAATATCTACCTGGCTACCCTGGAACGTATTCGGAAAATGCTGGGGCAGATGACCGAAGCCGGGGTGCATCTCTATGTACTTTTCTCCGGGAGACCTTCTTTTATTGAAAATTTTGATCAGTTGGTCATCTGTGATTTCAAGGCTGTGGAAGAAAAACAGTTTCGTCTGGAACCTCTGTCTCCAGAGGAAACAGAGTCTTTTGTCTCTGAAAGGTTGAGCTTGATGGCCAAAGATCTTTCTGCAAAAGAGCCCGGTGAGGATGTCATAGAAAGAATTATAGAAATTTCCGCGGGAAATTTCAGGATGGTGAAAAAGCTGCTCCAGGAACTTGTCGCTCCCCAGGGTCATGATACTTCATTCATGGTTTTGCTCGACACAGTTGCAACTGATGAAGAAGAACCCGCTGCACGCTGGAAATGGCCCTCGTTTTCAATGAAGAGGGTGGGGGAAGATTTTTCTTTGAAATCTCTTTTGCCCTGGTTCAGTGGAATAATCTGTCTGTTAGTTGTATTGTTTTTTGTCTTGAGAGCGTCAAATAATGAGAGCGAAACGATACATCCTCTGCGGGCTCAAGGGAAACCATCATCTTTGGACCGAATGGCTCAGCCGCAAAAAGCAAAGGAAACGCCGGCCGCGGCGGAAAAACCTTCAGAGGTCGGATTTTTAAATAAACAGGAAAAACCCGTTGCTGAAGTCAGACAGGCAGAAAAGATAGCGGTCACAATGGCAGCCGGGAAACCAGATAACAGCAGGCAGTCACTGCCGGGCGGTTTGAAGGGTGGGGAAAAAAAGGAATCAAAGCCGGTTCAATCAGTAATTATTCGCCCGGTAGAGAAAATTGATGAGGTTCGTCGGGAAACAGTGCCGGAAAACAAAGCAGAAGGAAAAACAACAACACGTCCCTCCCATACAGTTCTACAGAAAGAGCCGGTGATTGAGCTTTATCCCTCACCATACATCAAGAGAAAAGCCGGCCGGGAAATAGAGGCCGGGAAGGGTATCATCAAGGTGCGTCCCCGCACTGAAGTACGCAGGACCGGGGAGAATGACACCGGGCAGACAACTGAACAGCTGTATTTATCCAGACTGGCTGCCGGTAATCTATGGCGCAGTGGTTCCCGGGATAATATGTACACCATCCAGCTGATGGCTTTGACCGCACGGGATGCGGAAAATAATTTCAAGCAGATGTTGGAACAGGCGGATTACAGAAAGGTCGCACATAATTTTTTTATTTTCAGGAAAAAAAGCAGGCCACGGACTCTTCTGGTATTCTATGGTGAGTATTCAACCATAGCGGAAGCAAGGAGCATGAGAAAGTCGATCCCGAGGTTCCTGCAGAAACACAAACCTTATGCAATTTCCATCAAAGGGGCAATTGCCAAGGTGAGAAAATAAAGAGAGTTTGAAAAGAAACGGCGGAGTTGGAACATTACTGCTCCAACTCCGCCGTATATTCCTGGTGGAGCTAAGGGGGATCGAACCCCTGACCTCTTGACTGCCAGTCAAGCGCTCTCCCAGCTGAGCTATAGCCCCGTAAATTGACGCTTGCGCGAAAACTCGGGTATCATTACCAGGGATTTTTCCATGTGTCAATACCAATCGGATATTCTTTTGCTGTATGGTCCATATTTGTTGCCAATGAAAAAGAGGTTTGGTATGGTTTGGGGTTTTGTGAAGGAAGTTTTATCTGCCTGAAGAATCGGAAGAAATTTACTCAGTCAGACGGGTTTAAGTATTTATCAATCAGAGATATAAAGCTGTTTTCAACATGCTTTTATAATAAGGAAATTTTTTATGTATTCACCATTTAATTTTTTATTCGGCTGGCTCTCCAATGACCTGGCTATTGACCTGGGAACAGCAAATTGTGTTCTGTATGTTAAGGGGAAGGGGATAGTTCTCAGAGAGCCTTCGGTTGTTGCGGTGCGGCAGGATGGACGCATGAACAAAGTTCTTGCCGTGGGGCAGGAAGCAAAGATGATGCTGGGAAAAACGCCGGGAAATATAACGGCCATCAGGCCCATTAAGGATGGGGTCATTGCCGACTTTGAAGTAACCGAAGCCATGCTGCGGTATTTTATCAACAAAGTTCATAACAGAAGAACTCTTGTTCATCCTCGGATCATGATCTCTGTCCCTTCGGGAATCACTCAGGTGGAGAAAAGGGCAGTCAAGGAATCAGCTGAATCCGCCGGGGCAAGAGAAGTCTACCTCATCGAAGAACCCATGGCTGCGGCCATTGGAGCCGGGCTGCCGATTACTGAACCGACAGCCAATATGATCATTGATATTGGTGGCGGTACGACCGAGGTGGCTGTGATTTCTCTTGCTGGAATTGTTTATGCCAAATCTGTGAGGGTTGCCGGTGACAAGATGGATGAATCCATCCTTCAATATATCAAGAGGAAACATAATCTGGCAATTGGTGAGAGGACTGCCGAGTTGATAAAAACCACTATCGGCAATGTTTTGCCGGAAGAGCCTTTTGAAACCATGGATATCAAGGGACGTGACCTGGTGTCCGGTGTTCCCAAGACTCTGAAAATAACGGCGGAAGAGATCCAGTCGGCCATCGGGGAACAGGTGGATGTGATTGTTGAAGCTGTTCGGGTGGCGCTGGAGGTAACTCCCCCGGAGCTTGCTGCCGATATAGTTGATAACGGCATTGTCCTGACCGGTGGTGGCGCACTGTTGAAAAATCTTGATAAATGCCTCAAGGAAGCTACAGGGATGCCGATTATCGTAGCCGAAGACCCTTTGTCTTCCGTGGTGCTCGGTTCCGGAAAGGCGTTGGATAATCTTGATATACTCAGAGAAGTAACCATTGATTAGTTCGTGCCCGTCCATAAACGGTTTTTTCGCCCGAATTCTGTATCATGCAGAAAAATAATGTTTGGAATATCAGGATTATACCCGTTCCTGGTTTTTCGCATTTCTAACCTCGAACGAAAATATTCATTCCCGGACGGACATGAACTTCCCATGAATTTTTTCCATTCAGGCTTGACTGGTGAGAAAAAAAAGTAAAAATAGGCCAGGAAGCCCTTATTTCGCAACGTTCAGGGTTCTTCTCCTTCTGTCGGTTCTGCTGGTTGTCGGCCTGTTGCTTCTTGGTTCGATGTTTGGTGGTTCTTTTGGAACTCCACATCAGCTGACTCTTGATTTCATCGGTCCACTCCAGAGTGCGGTGACTAAAACCACCAGCGGGATAACGACCATTAAGAATGACTATATTGCGCTCTGGAATGTTCGCAAGGAAAACAAGAGGCTGCATAATCTTGTGGAATATTACCTGACCGAACTGGCAAAATATAAAGAAGGGTACAGTTCTTATCTCCACCTCCAGGAGCTGCTGGAGTTTAAGAAACAGCTCTCCTTCAACCCCCTGACAGCCAGGGTGGTCGGCAAGGAGCCGGCATACTGGTATCAGACCATTGTTGTTGACCGCGGCAAAAGCGATGATGTCCTCGAAGGGATGATTGTATTTACACCCGCGGGTGTTGTTGGACAGGTTATTCATACCAGTGAGAATTATTCCAAGGTGCTGCTGGCCAATGCCCCGAGCAGCGCCATTGATGCAATGATCCAGAAGAACCGGATCAGGGGTATTCTCAAGGGTGCCGGAGAAAAAGGCTATATCCTTCACTATGTGTTGAAGAATGCGGATGTGAGTGTCGGCGATCAGATTGTTACGGCCGGTATCGGTGGCCTGTTTCCAGCCGGAATGGTACTGGGGAGGGTTTCACTGGTGCATAAAGGGAGGCGGGGAATGTTTCAGGAAATAGAGGTGAAACCCGCTGTTGATTTCCAGAAACTTGAGGTCGTATTTATTGATCCCACTGACAGAAAAAAGATTCTCCAGGAGATGAATCTGTCCACAGAGAGGTGATGACGGGGGATGCTTCTTTTCTTATTCTGGCTCATTGGAGTTGTTCTGATTGTTCTGCAGACCACATTAATGCAGACGGTATCATTTGAGACGGGGACTCCTGATCTTGTTTTTATTCTTGTTGCTTTCACAGGTTATCGTTTT
Source organism: Desulfomarina sp. (assembly GCF_054039375.1). Classification (NCBI taxonomy): domain Bacteria; kingdom Pseudomonadati; phylum Thermodesulfobacteriota; class Desulfobulbia; order Desulfobulbales; family Desulfobulbaceae; genus Desulfomarina; species Desulfomarina sp. Next base: position 6,265 of record NZ_JBPLBA010000272.1, read on the forward strand.
GCCTGGATTCCAGGGATTATTCTTGCGTTTTCCATCGGCTGGATAATGGATATAGTTGCCGGAATTCATCTTGGTTTTTACCCTCTGCTCTGTCTGCTCACTTTTGCTTCCCTGAAGTTTCTGACAAGCAACAGTCCTGTCCGGGAATCCATGTATCAGATTCCACTTGTGGGAATCAGTTTTTTTCTTATTCAGATGTTCTTTTATTTTGTTTATTCCCTTACTCTGCCGGAAGTTTTGCCGGAATGGTCCTGGGCACTTACGAGTAAAAGAACCGCTCTTGTGATCGTTGCGGCGATGCCTCTTTTTCTCCTGTTCAATGCCCTTTTCGAGTTTGTGCAGAAGAGGAAAATACGATCAAAACCATTTCGAAGAAGATCCCATGAATCTTTGTAGCCGTGTGGTTTGCCAATGGGTTTTAAGCTCCCCCTGAAAGAGATGGAAGATATTGCGGAACGTGATGATGCCGCCCTGGATCAGTTGAAAAAGAGACTCCTGGGAGCGGCTGCGGTGATTCTTGTTTTCTTCGGAATCATTGTTCTGCGTCTGTGGACTCTGCAGATCAACAGTGGTGAAGAGTATGCCCGGAGAGCATACAGCAACAGGGTCCGTGAACGGGAAGTGGCGGCACCCAGGGGGCATATTCTCGATAGAAAAGGAAAGGAGATCGTAACCAACCGGCCATCTTTCAATGTCGTTCTCATCAAGGAAGATTCGACCAATCTTGGGGATGTTCTGACCAGACTGTCTCCTGTCCTGAAGATGGATGTATCTGAATTATGGGAAAAAATCCGTCAGTCAGAGGGTTCTCCGAGATATCTTCCCGTCAGGTTGAAAGAAAATATAGACTGGAAAACCCTGGCCTATCTTGAAAATCATAACCATGAATTTTCCGGTATCCGTACCGAGGTGCAACCCGTCAGAGTGTATCATTACGGGAATCTGGCTGCCAATACTCTTGGTTACCTGGGTATTATCAGCAAAAAAGAGCTGGAAAAAGCTGACCGGAAAATTTACAAGGGGTCCGATCTGATCGGCAAGGCGGGATTGGAGAAATTACGGGAGAGCGACCTGCGCGGGGAGAAAGGGATCTATTATTCGGAGGTCAACGCCAAGGGTTTTGAGCAGCAGTTGCTGAAATCTGTTGAACCTCTTCCGGGAAGAGAAATACATCTTACCCTGGATGTGGAGTTGCAGCAGATAGCTGAAAGTTATATGGAGGCCGGTGAAAAATCAGGTGCGGTTGTGGCCATGGAGGTGAACACCGGGAGGCTTTTAGCCGTAGTTTCAACACCTTCCATACGTATTGAAGATTTTGTCGGAGGGATATCGGTAAAAAACTGGAACGCACTTAACGACAACCCGAAACATCCCCTGATAAACAAAGTCGTTCAGGCAAGTTATCCGCCCGGTTCCACCTACAAGATGGTGACTGCCCTGGCGGGTCTTGCAAAGGGAGTGATTGATGAAGAGACGGTTTTTTATTGTCCCGGACACTACAGGTTTGGCAATAGAACATACAGCTGCTGGAAACACAGTGGACATGGCCCCGTCAACCTGAAAAAGGCCATCAGTCAGTCCTGTGATGTCTACTTCTATCAGGTGGGTCAGCGCGTGGGTGTTGACGGCCTTGCTGAATTTGCCAAGAAACTCGGGCTTGGCAGGAAGACCGGGGTTGAGATGGAACACGAAAAAAGCGGTCTTGTTCCCACCAGAGAATGGAAGTTAAGAGTCAAGAAACGAAAATGGCAGGAAGGAGAGACACTTTCCATCGCAATAGGTCAGGGATTTAACCTGGTTACTCCGTTGCAGATGTGTGTTATGACGGCAACCATTGCCAACGGTGGAAAAGTGTATCGCCCTCAGCTGGTTGAAAAAGTCATCGATCCGGAAGGTAATATTGTCGAAAATTTCAAGCCGGAAATTGTCAACGAACTTGTCGGCCTCGATCGTTTTCTCAAGCTGATCCGTGAAGGAATGGAGGAGGTCGTCCAGGGAAAACGGGGCACGGCAAGGCGTGTTGCCATTAAAAACCTGAAAATTGGTGGAAAGACTGGAACGGCACAGGTTGTAAAAATTGCCCAGTACCGTCATCTGAAAGAAGAAAATATCCCTTATAAATTCAGGGATCATGCCTGGTTCACCTGTTTTGCACCTGCAGAAAAACCTGAAATTGCGGTGACTGTTCTCGTGGAGCATGGTCTCCACGGCGGTTCCGGGGCGGGACCGATAGCCAGGGCGGTGCTGAAGGAATATTTTTACAATCGTCTTCATAAAAAAGAAGTATCTGAAGAACAGTAAATCAGGGGTCGTTGTACGATGATTAAAATTGACAGAAGGCTGTTTGAACACTTTGATATTATTCTTATGCTGTTTATCTGTCTGGTCTGTACCATGGCACTTTTCAATTTATACAGTGCCTCTTATCCTCCCAGAGGATATGGAACACCGGAATATATTCGTCAAGGTTACTTTTTTCTGATGGGGTTCGGCGTATTTGTTTTTCTGATCAGTTTTGACTATCAGGAGCTGCATTCCTGGAATTATTTTTTTTATGTTGTAATTGTGGGGTTGCTTGTTTTTGTTTTTTTTGCAGGAGCAAAAGCCGGAGGTGCGCAACGCTGGATAAATCTCGGTTTTTTCAAACTGCAGCCTTCGGAGCCCGCCAAACTCATGCTTGTAATCACTCTGGCCAGTTTTTATTCAAGGAAGGAAGTGGTTGACGGCTATTCAATGATTCAACTGGTCGTACCTGTAATGCTGACTGCCGTGCCTTTTCTGTTGATCCTTCTCCAGCCGGACCTGGGAACAGCGTTGATGCTGGGTATAATTTTTGTGTCGATGACCGTTTTTGTGAAACTGCGGATGTCAACTTACCTGACAATGGGAGGCCTCGGCCTGGTTCTTGGTGTATTTGCCTGGGAGAAGGTGTTGAAGCCATACCAGAAACAAAGAATCCAGACATTGTTCAGTCCGGACAACGATCCCATGGGCCATGGATATCAGGTGTTGCAGTCAAAGATTGCCATAGGCAGCGGAGGAAAGTTCGGCAAGGGATATCTCGAAGGAACCCAGGGGCATCTCCATTTTCTGCCGGAACGGCACACTGATTTCGCCTTTGCGGTCTGGGGAGAGGAATGGGGGTTTGCCGGCAGTCTGGTTTTTCTCGGGATCTATTTTATGATGCTGATCTGGGGAATCCATGTCGCCATGGAGGCAAAAGACAGGTTTGGAGTGCTCCTTGCCTACGGTGTTGTGATGCTGATTTTCTGGCAGGCGGTAATTAATCTCCTGATGATCCTTGGATTTCTGCCTGTTGTGGGCATTCCCCTTCCCCTGGTTTCTTACGGGGGCTCGTCCCTGCTGACAACCATGCTGGGGCTGGGTATCCTGATGAATGTCCGGATGCGACGGTTCCAGAATCTTCAGACTGAGCCGTAAGACGTGGTTTTGAGGTTCAAGCCTGGAGAACCAGTTGTTTAAGGCAGAGGATGAATTCCGGATGGTCGTTCAGCGGTCGGGCTGAATGGAGACACATTCCCATTTTTTCCGCTTTTTCCCTGTAAAGTATATTGATTTCATACAGTGTCTCCAGGTGATCGGAAACAAAACTGATGGGAACCATGAGGATATTTTTCGTACCCGCCTCGGCCTGCTGTTCCAGCATCTCCGGAGTGGAAGGTGATAACCATTCAACGGGACCGCTCTTACTCTGGAAACAGAGCTTTCCAGGGAGTCCTGTGAGTTTTTCCAGGGCAGTGATCGTTCTGTTGAGGTGGTCCACATAGGGATCGCCATCCCTGATAAATGAAACCGGCAGGCTGTGGGCGCTGTAAAGTATCTGTACCTTATCCCCGTTAAACCGGGTCATGCAGGTGTGTATGGAATCCGCCAGAGCTTTGATATATTCGGGTTGATCTGGATAGGCGTCAATGATTTTCAGTGGAAGATCTGGAGCCAGTTTCTGCAGGTGTTTTTTGAGATGGTTGACGGAAGAACCAGTCGTGGCTTTAGAATATTGAGGGTAGAGACTGACAGCGATAATGGAATCAACCTTTTCAGCCAGCAGACGAGACAGGGCTTTATCAGCCATGGGTGGCCAGTAGCGCATGGAAACGACAACAGTGTAATCACCTTCATCTGCAAGAGTTTTTTCAAGGGCGGCGGCCTGACGTTGTGTCAGGGAGAGAAGTGGAGATCCACCACCGATCCGCCTGTACATGGCTCTGCTTTTCGGGGCTCGCTTTCGGGCAATAAAACAGGCCAGTGGTTTCTGCAGAAGGGAAGGACCAAGCTGGATTATTTCCCGATCCGAGAAAAGATTATAGAGAAAAGGCCCAACATCTTCCTGCCTTTCGGGTCCACCCATATTCATGAGTATTATTCCGGTTTTCGGGTATGGTGGAGTCATTGTTCGTTAGTGTATTTTCTTATTATCCACGGAACTCATCCAGGTTGGAGATGTGGCTGCCATGCAGACAGACATTGGAGTGAAAAATGACTGAAGTTTTTTGAAAAAAAACATTTTACTAAAAAAATTGTTTAATAGCCAGTCCTGCTTAGAACTATTACTTAAATGTAATCCCGGGGATGGTTCTGTTTCCTGAAAAAAGGACCTGACCTTGATTCTCCCGGAAGGGGAATATAGTATAATAGAAGGCAGGGTGGTTTTATTGAGGTCTTTTTGTCAGTGAGACGGCCTCCCGGGAATTACCCTGCCGGGGATGTAACTGGTCATGGGATTTTTAATTTTTTGTTTTTATTTAATTACGCCCATGACCATTTACCTGGAGATGTGCCGTAAGGCGCGTCTGGGGAAACAGGGAATTGTCCCTGTTTTACAATAAGATGGAGGAATTCTATGGAACTTAAGATCGAAGCCCGAAATGTTGAGTTACGCAAAGGCTGGCAGGCAAGAATTCAGGAAGAGAAAGAAAAACTGATTCGGCATTATCCTAATTTTGTTCTCCATTTGCGTGTCAGCATTGAAGCCACAACCCACCATAAGGAGGGAGGGTTTGAGATCAAACTTGTTGCATCGGTGCCAAATGATACAGTTGTTGTAACCCGCAAAGGGGAGGCCGTCCGGCCTGTACTGACGGAATCTTTCGATGTGCTGACTTTACAGCTCAAGGAAATCCAGAGAAAAAAAAGAAAAACAAAAAAAAAGTCCGGACACGTTATTCCCCAGGATGGAGTGGGTATTATAAGGAAGCTCTCCCCTTATGAGTCCTATGGTTTTATTACATCGGCTGACAAGAGAGATATTTATTTTCATGAAAATGCTTTGAAGAATATTAATATGGATGACCTTGAAGAGGGAGACAGCGTTATTTTCGGTGAATCCTTCGGGGATAAAGGACCCCAGGCAACCTGGGTGAGAGTGGCTGAATAACTGGAAGAGTTATTTCAAAGGATGTGAAAAAGGCTCCGGATGTCTATCCGGAGCCTTTCTGTTTTTTTTTGCTCCCTTCCATTAAAAGTTAATGGTATTGTGAGCTCTTCACAGGTAATTGGTCACAGGGGCCGGCCATATCGGTTCATCCATGAAAAGCTGTTCGGGAGAGTAATGTGAAAGATGAGATATACCTGATTGACGGCAGTGCCTATATATACCGTGCCTACCATGCTATTGCCCCTCTGTCAAACAGCAGTGGAACGCCAACCCATGCTGTTCTCGGTTTTATAAATATCATCAAGAGAATTATGCGGGAAAGGCAGCCGCGTTTTCTGGCCGTGGCCTTTGACAGCAGGGGAAAAGTTTTTCGCCATGATCTTTACGGTGAGTACAAGGCAAACAGGCCGCCAATGCCTAAAGACCTGTCCGTGCAGATCCCATATATTCAACAGTATGTCGAGGATGCAGGCATACCGGTCCTGAAGGAAACCGGGGTTGAGGCGGATGACCTCATCGCTTCAGCGGCTTTGCGATTAAGCAGGGGAGGTAACAGGGTTGTGATCGTGTCGGGGGATAAGGACCTGCTGCAGCTGGTGGGAGATAATATTGTCATGTGGGACCCCATGAAAGACAAGACCATGACAAGAGAGGAGGTCGAAAAAAAATACGGAGTTCCACTTGAATCACTTCTTGACACCTTTGCCCTTATGGGAGACAGCGCGGATAATATTCCGGGTATACCGGGTGTGGGGCCGAAAACAGCAGAAAAACTTATCTCGACATATGGTTCTCTTGATGGAATCTACAGCAATTTAGACTCCATGAAGAAATCCAAAATGAAGGAAAAAATCATAGCCGGAAGAGACGGGGCTTATCTCTCAAGAGACCTGATACGGTTGAAAGTTGATGTCGATGTTCCTGAAGGGCCTGACGGATATAAGCTGCGGGAACCGGACGATAAGAGACTTGCTGCAATGTATGGGGAGCTTGAGTTTACGGCCCTGCTGAAGGGGATCGATACAGCAGAATCCGTTCCGGTCGATGGTTTTATGATTATCCGGTCCCGGGAGCAGTTGCAGGAGGTGATGAAGGATCTGCAGGAAAAGTCAGTTCTAGCAGTTGATACCGAGACTACGTCGCTGGATGCAAGGAATGCAGGACTGGTTGGCATCACCCTGGCCCACGATATCTCGACGGCGTACTATATTCCCATGGGACATCTCGGAAGTGATGGAAAGCCGCGTAAAGATCAACTCCCGGAGGAACTGGTCCGGGAGGTGCTGACTCCGTTGTTTCTTGACAGGGAAAAAATTATTGTCGGTCATAATCTTAAATATGATCTTACTGTTCTTCGCCGGCAGTGGAATATTAGGCCGAAAGGCAGGCTCTTTGACACGATGATTGCCGCGTATCTTACGGAGAGTGGCGGGCGTTCACTGAAACTTGATGACCTCTGCCGGGAGCGGGGTGTTCGTCTCACCTCTTTTTCTGAAGTTGTTGACGATGATAAACGTGAAAACTGTTTCGCCCATGTTGATATAGACAGAGCGGGAATCTATAGCTGTGAGGATGTCTATGGCGCTTTGCTCCTCTTTAATGAGTTCAAAGACTTACTGGCAGTAAAAGATCTGGAATCTCTCTTCTTTGATGTGGAAATGGAAATTGTCTCCATCCTGGTGGCAATGGAAATAACCGGAATATGCATTGATGAAAATGTTCTGCAGAAATTATCCTCTGAATTTTCGGGAAAACTGCTGAAGCTTGAGGAAGAAATATATCTCCTGGCCGGACATGAGTTTAATATTAACTCTCCAAAACAGCTCGGACAGATTCTCTTTGAAGAACTGGAACTGCCCCATGGCAGGAAAACAAAGACCGGTTATTCCACAGATGTCAAAGTCCTTGAAAAACTGGCCGGGAAACATCCTCTGCCGGAAAAGATTCTGCGTTACAGAACACTGACAAAACTGCTTACCACCTATGTGGAAAAATTAAGTCAGTTGAAGGATCCGGTTACGGGGAGAATTCACACCTCCTTCAATCAGGCGGTTACCGCAACCGGTCGACTGTCCAGCAGTGATCCGAATCTACAGAATATCCCTGTACGCAGTGAAGAGGGAAACCGCATACGCGAGGCCTTTGTGCCCGGAGAGGGGTTGATTTTTCTTTCTGCTGATTATTCTCAGATTGACCTGAGGGTCCTGGCCCATTACTCAGGAGACCGGGCTCTGACCCAGGCATTTCTGCAGGGTGATGATATTCACACCAGAACAGCCGCCGAGATTTTCAGTGTCTCACCCCTGCTGGTGAATGCGGAAATGCGCAGGGTGGCAAAAAGTATTAATTTCGGCATTGTGTATGGAATGAGCAGCTTTGGCCTTTCCAGCCAGTTGAATATCAGCAGAAAGGAAGCCCAGCGGTTTATCGACCGTTATTTTCATCTTTATTCAGGGGTTGAGGAATTTATGGTGAAAATAGTGGAGGAGGCAAGGGAAAAGGGATATGTGACCACACTGCTGAAACGGCGGAGATCGGTTCCGGAAATCCATGCCAAAAATAAAATGAGACGGGAGTTTGCCGAACGGATGGCGATCAATACACCGATACAGGGGACTGCCGCGGATATTATCAAGCTGGCGATGATAGGGTGTGACGGGGCACTTGAAAAAGCCGGTTTGTCAGCAAGAATGCTGCTGCAGATTCACGATGAGCTGGTTTTTGAGTTGCCGGAAGCTGAACTGGAAAAAACACAGTCCGTAGTGAAAGCAGCCATGGAAAATGCTCTGGAACTTGCTGTTCCCCTGGTTGTCAATTTTGAAACGGGAAAAAATCTGGCAAAATCCTAGTGTCATGTCAACGATGAAATGACGTAATATTGCGCTGTAATTTTTTTGGGCCATTCTGCCTGCGGCTTTGAGCGCATAGTAGAGCTAGGAGGCTGTCCGAGAATGCCCTTTTGCCCAAACTCTTCAGAATTTGCGAAAAATAATGCTCGCAATATCACCTATATGGCTGTGCTTATTTTCCGAAAATTCTTCGATTTTGAACAAAATGCCTATTCTCGGACAGACTCCTAGCCGCAGGCGGGATGGCGCGAAAAAAGGACAAGCAATTACGTTTCCTCCTTCCTGCTACCTGTCCTTCATGGGTACGAATTTTCTTTTCACTTCACCCGTGTATATCTGCCGTGGTCGTCCGATTCGTTCCTTTTCATCCTTCATCTCTGTCCATTGCGCGATCCAGCCGGGTAAACGGCCCAGGGCAAACATGACCGGAAACATGTCCGTTGGGATTCCCATGGCCCTGTAGATGATCCCGCTGTAGAAATCCACATTGGGGTAAAGATTCCGTTCAAGGAAATAATCGTCACTGCTGACCCGTTCTTCCAGCTCTTTGGCAATATCGAGCAGGGGATCATGCAGTTCGAGTTTTTCAAAAATATCATCGCATGCCTGCTTGATGATTTTTGCGCGGGGGTCAAATGTTTTATAGACCCTGTGTCCGAATCCGGTCAGGCGGTAGGGATCATCTTTGTCCTTTGCCTTGGCAATATATTTTTCAAAATCCTTGTCGTCCGCATAGATATTTTCAAGCATCTCAATGACGGCCTGGTTGGCACCGCCATGCAGTGGCCCCCAAAGCGCGCTGACACCTGCTGAAATGGAAGCGTACAGGTTCGCACCGGAGCTGCCCACAAGCCGGACTGTTGAAGTTGAGCAGTTCTGCTCATGATCCGCGTGGAGGATAAGCAGTTTGTTGAGCGCGGAGACAATTTCAGGCTGGATTTTGTATGGCAGGTTGGGCCGGTCAAACATCATGTTCAGGAAATTTTCACAATAGTTCAGCCTCGGGCTCGGGTACACCAGGGGATGGCCGATGCTTTTTTTGTAGGAGAACGCAGCAATGGTCCGGGTTTTTGAGAGCAGGCGGGCAGCCGTTACCGTATATCCACCGTAAGGATCGTCCTCGTCGTCCATTTCAGGATAATAGTTATGCAGGGAATTAACGGTTGTTGATAAAATGGACATGGGGGAGGCATTGGGCGGGAAATGGTCAAAGAAATGAATCATGTCCTCATGCAGCAGGGCAAAACGGCGCATATCATGTTTGAATGCTTCGAGTGCCTCGAAGGTAGGGAGTTCTCCATGGAGAATGAGATAGGCGACCTCGGTGAAAGAACAGTTTTCAGCCAGTTCCTCAATGGGGTAGCCCCGGTAGTTGAGAACACCGTTTTTTCCGTCGAGATAGGTAATGGCGGATATGCAGGCACCTGTGTTCATAAATCCGCTGTCAAGGGTTATGTAGCCGGTTTCTTTTAAAAGATTGCGGATATCGAGAGCCTGTTCTCCGGTTGTGGCCTGTATAATCGGTAGCTTGTAAACTTTTCCTCCAATGGTGAGTTCTGCAAAATCGCTGGACATGGTTGACCCCTCTGTTGTCGAAATGGTGATCTGTTTTCCACACGCATTTCAAAATTTATGGATATGTTCATTATTGTTCCGGCAATCCAATAGAGTAAAGATCAATACTGTGAACAGCAGGTTCCAATGGAACCTCCTTCACTGCAGATCCTGCCATGAAGATTTGAGAATGAAGCCGGAAGGAATTGCTGTCTGCTTCACAGGAAAACAGAAAATGCCCACATATACCTGCTATGTCGCACTTTTTAATTTTCCTGTTCCTTGATCTCGAACGAAAATCCTGGTTTTTTAAGTACCCTTAAATTAAAGTCGCCTTAAAAGAACAGGAAGCAGACAGGTACACATCCCCTTATGAAAAAACGGGAATGTGTCATTTGAATGAACTCTGATTCTCAGATAATTTCCTGTCTGCTGAATTCAGGCAGAAAAGAAATTATATAACTCAGTGAGCAACTACTCAGTGGTAGTATTGTTCTGTACAAATTTGTAAGCGCTTCTTATAACACAGATTTGACATTTGAGCAAATCATCTTTACAGTAGGCGGAAAAATGACAGCCACTCTTGTGGTTGGTTGCAAAACATTTCGGGTAACTACTCACAGGGGTAGCAATTATATGATTTTATTACCTCTGAACTGTAATTGCTTACAAGTGCAGCAGATTTTTGCAGGCTCTTTTGTTCGCTATAGCCTACCTATGCGGACGAAAGAGACCGTGAAAAGCTGGGGTACTTGTGAGTAATTACCATTTCGGGAAAAGAGATGGATAAAAGTGAGAGAAAAAAACTGATTGATGAAATAATTCTCTTTATCAATTATGCGGTACCGGAAGA